>JAYRUI010000097.1:0-8297 GCA_041919175.1 Rheinheimera sp.
AACCCCTCACTTTGAAGCCGCATACCGGCTTAAAGCGTCGGACGGCGGCTGGATTTGGGTGCTTGACCGCGGCAAAGTGGTCAGCAGTGATGCTGATGGCGCGGCAACCCGGATGACGGGCACCTTAAAAAATATTCAGTTGTTAAAACACACCGAAGAGCGGCTGGAATTGTTTGCCCGTTGCCTGGAGAATATTTCTGACGCTGTGGTGATTTGCGACACCAATTTTATTGTGATTGAAGTGAATCACTCTTTTAGCAATATTACCGGGAAAAGCCGTGAACAAGTGATCAAAAAGCCGTTTGAGCTGGCACTTTACCCGCAACGTTATTTACAGGATATCGGGACAAAATTGCAAGCTGAGGGCAGCTGGCAAGGCGAAATTCAGGATCAGCGGCTCGACGGTGAAATTTATCAGGCTGAACTGAATTTTGATGTGGTCAAAGACGAACACCACACTATTACCCAGTATGTTGCAGTCTTCTCCGACATTTCCGAACGTAAACGTAAAGAAGCCGAATTAAGCCGTCTGGCCAATTCGGATACTTTAACAGGCCTGCCGAACCGTGCTTTGTTTTCCGCTGAACTGAGCCGTCTGGTGGAACGTGAAGTACGTCACGCGCTCTTGGTATTTGATTTAGATAACTTCAAAAAAATTAACGACTCGCTGGGTCACCAACTCGGTGACACTTTATTGGTCAAACTGGCGGAGCGTTTGAGTGAACGCACCCGGCAAAAAGACCGCCTTTATCGGCTAGGCGGTGACGAATTTGCCATTTTGCTGGAAGACACCAACGATATTCATACCATTACCACCCTGGCAAAAGAGCTGATTAAACAAATTAATCTGCCATTTTTTATTAGTCAGCACGAACTCGCCATCACCAGTAGTATTGGTATTGTGTTATATCCGGAAGACGGCGCAGATCCCGAAGCGCTGCTGCGAAATGCCGACACGGCCATGTACCATGCCAAGCACGAAGGTGCTAACCGTTACCTGTTCTTTAATGACTCGATGAATAAGCTGGCGGTAAAACGTTTGCAGCTGGAAAACCTGATTCGCCACGGCTTAAAAGAAGATTATTTTGCGGTGTTTTATCAGCCCAAAATGGACATTCTCAGTGGCCAGTTGGTTGGCATGGAAGCGCTGGTACGCTTTATTACGCCCAAACGCGGCCTGATAAGCCCTGCTTCTTTTATTCCGGTTGCTGAAGAAACGGGCCAGATTGTTGAAATAGGTGAAGTGGTACTGCGTAAAGCCTGTCTGGACGTAAAACGCTGGATAGATCAGGGATTATTTCATGGCCGGGTCGCTGTCAACTTATCCGTAAAGCAGTTTATGTTGCCTTATTTGTGTGAACAGATTGACGATGTGCTGCAGCAAACTGAACTGCCCTCTTACCATCTGGAGCTGGAAATTACTGAAGGCACAGTCATGCAGTCGCCAAAAATGGCGATTGATACCATGAAAAAACTGCGTGCTCGTGGTATTCATCTGGCGATGGATGACTTTGGCACCGGTTATTCATCCTTAGCGTATTTAAAACAGTTTCCGCTGAATACACTGAAGATAGACAAGGCTTTTATCGACGACATGAATACAGCGCGTGGCCGCAATATGGTGGACACTATTGTCACTATTGCGCACAACCTGAGCCTGACGGTTGTTGCCGAAGGTGTTGAGTATGTCGAGCAATTGCAGCAATTAAAACAACTGCGCTGCGAAATTATTCAGGGATATTATTATAGTAAACCGTTGTCGGCTGAAGACTTTACCCAGTTCTTAAAAGATCAGAAACAACAAAAACCCAAGCTCAGTGCTGTGCCTGCTGCGGTTTAAACATCAGCACCAAGGCTGCACTGAGGCATTTCTGCGGCTCTGCTGCGGCTCTTCTGCGCCAAAACTACAAACCTCAAAAAACAAACCTCAAAAAACAAAAAAGGAGCCTGAGCTCCTTTTCTGATTTGTGCTTCGACAGCTGATGAGATGGGATTACGAACTGCGGTCCGGGTCAATGCCATGACGAATTTTTTCCATCCGTTCCTGGTGATTTAACCACATTTTCAAACCACCAATAGCGATACCTGCCAACGGAATTAAAAACACCAGGACACCTGGATTTAATAATTTTGTGAAAAAATCGTCCAACCTCAACTCCTTCTCAGGCTGTCAGCGCCATAAGCATGTTAATTAATCATTGTCAGTTTCAACATAAGAAAAGTCATCACTACCATCGGCAATACGTTTTTTGCCGAATACAGTGTGAAACTTTTTCTTTTCCTGAACTTTTTGTTTGTATTTAGTCCAGACTTTTTCAAAGTTGGATTGTGCTTCGGCTTCACCGCGGCACACTAATAAAAAACGTTGCTCTTCTTCATTCACTGGCTGACGTTGACCATCTTCCAGTTCCTGCATTGACGCACCATGCTTTTCCAGCATATTGCCTTCTGCCAGCGTAAAACGTCCTGACCGGGTGAACCCCTTTGGGAAATTCCGGTCATCAAAAAAGCGACGTTTAGCCACAAAACTTTGCTGCATCACTTTTTTCCCCTGATCTCGTTGAATCTAAAGCTATCCCAATTAAACTGTGCGGAGTATGGTAAACAAAATTCCGATCGTAAAACAAATATTTTTTATGGTTACAATCAATTTTTCTAAGGATCCACTTTGGATACTGAGCTGTTAAAAACCTTCCTTGAAGTCCAGAAAACCCGTCACTTTGGTAAAGCTGCCGAGAATCTCTACCTGACCCAATCCGCGGTCAGTTTTCGGGTACGTCAGCTTGAACAAAGTTTAGGCGTGACCTTATTCAGCAGGTTTCGCAATAATATTCAGCTGACCGCTGCCGGCGAGTTGTTACTCCCTCACGCTCAGGCGGTGCTGGGAGCCATTCAAACCGCCAAGCAGCAACTGAATATGCAGTACCATCTGCAGAAAAACCGCAAATTATTGCTCAGCACCGAACTTGCGACTTTATTACCGTTAAAACAACTGAGCACTTTGTTTTCGCCCCAACAGTTCTGGCAGGTGCACACAGCGCCCACAGACGCCAACAGACACAACTGGCATGATTATGACGCTGTGGTACAAGCCGGTGCGTCACAGGCGGATACAGCGCCACTGGAAACCTGCTGTCTGGGCTATCTCAGCTGGTGGCCGGTATCAGCAACAGAGCCATCACAACCATCAAATGAATGCGGCGTGCTCCAATCACTACAGATGCCCAGGCTGGGTGCTGCACCTTTGAGTTTCGCCAGTTCGGATGTGCGCCTGGTGTGGCAATGGCTGCAGCAAAACAAAGGCTGTGGCTACTTGCCAGCCATTTTGGTACAGAATGCGGTGGAACAAGGCAAGTTGCATAAACTGAATGCTGCTGTGGTTCATCAGCCCGTTTATGCATACAGCCAACCCGGGGAAAGTTGGCCTGAGCAATGGCAGACTGCGCTACAAAGCTGTGGTGTGCTGCAGAGTCAGCTTTAGGGTTTAAACCACACGACCCCATGGCCGAGTGCTTTACGCAGCGCCATACGCTTGTGGTTGTGAAATAGCGGCAATGCCAGGGGGCCAGTCAGGGCGCCCAACAGCACCCAAGGCAAAGACTTTAGTCCGGCGCGACGGGACAGCACCAGAAAATATAAAGAGCAGATTGGTGACAACAGCACTGACAACAATAACAGCAAGGCACAATCCCTCAAAAGACAGCCACAAAAAAAGAGCCGCATTATAGCAGCTCTTTTTTTCATCAGCAGTAGCAAAGCCATGCGGCTTATCGCATTTTAATAAAATGTTTTGCCCTGCTCCGCCATTTTTAACAGCAGTGCACTTGGCGCAAAACGGCTGCCAAATTGCGCTTCATAACGGCGTAAGTCGGCAACCAATGTGGTAGCGCCCATCGCATCAATATAACGGAAAGGTCCGCCAATAAACGGAGGGAAGCCTATCCCAAAAATGGCGCCTATGTCACCGTCACGTGCAGAAGCAATGATGCCTTCTTCCAGACAACGTACTGCTTCGTTCAGCATCTGTACTAAACAACGGTTGCTGATTTGCCCCTGAGATAATTTGCCGCCAGGCTGCACACCGAGCAACGCATAAACTGAAATATCCACTTCTTTTTTGCCTTTGTTCGCTTTAGCACCATAAAGATAAAAGCCTTTTTCCACTTTTTTACCTTTACGGCCATCAGCAATCAGCTTGTCAAAAGCAGCGGGTGCTTTAAAACGTTCACCCAGTTCACGCTCAAGAATGGGCGAAATTTTAGCGCCAACATCAATGCCCACTTCATCCAGCAGCGTAATAGGACCGACCGGCAGACCAAATTTGGTCAGCGCTTTGTCCAGTTTTTCTACCGGCTCGCCTTCAAGCAATAAATTGGCCGCTTCATTCATATATAAAGCCAGGATACGGTTCACATAAAAACCGGCACCATCTTTGACCACTATCGGGGTTTTGCCTTGTTTACGGGCAAAAGCAACGGTCGTCGCAATCGTCTGAGGTGACGTTTTTTCGTGTGCAATGACTTCTACCAGCGGCATTTTGTCAACCGGTGAAAAATAATGCAGGCCAATGACATTTTCCGGCCGCGCTGCTTGCGCTGCTATCTGACCAATAGGCAATGAGCTGGTGTTGGACGCGAAAATAGTGCCTTCATGACAATGGCTTTCAATGTCTTTGACCATCTGTTGTTTCAGCGCTAAGTCTTCAAACACAGCTTCTACAACTAAATCAACATCGTGAAAACCGCTGTAATCTGTGCTGCCGGTTAACAGCGCCATTTGTTTTTGCATTTCAGTGCGGCTGATATAACGGCGTTTAAACTTTTTATTCAGCAGGCTGTAGCTGTATTTCAGCGCATTGCTGATGCCCTGCTGGTTAATGTCTTTGATGCGCACCGGGATGCCGGCTTTGCCTGTGGTAACATTGGCGATACCGCCGCCCATCAGACCACCGCCCAGCACAGCCGCTTTTTTCACTTTACCTGGTTTCACATCACCGGCACCGGTTTCTTTTTTCATCTGGGTGGTGGCAAAAAACAAACCACGCAAAGCTTTGGAAACCGACGTCATACACAGCTCGCCAAAGGCCTGAGCTTCAACCTGAAGGCCACGGGCCATGCCGCCATCGACACCGGCTTTAATGGCTTCGATGATTTTCAGGGGAGCCGGATAATGACCGCCTGATTTACTTAAAGTTTGTTTGGTGGCCTGGCTAAACAAAATGCCCCGGCCAATCGAAGTGAATTCCAGCAACTGGCCAACAAAAGGCAATTTGACGGCTTTGCTGCGATCTGGTTTACCGGCCAGCGCCATTTTCACAGCGGCTTCTAATAAAATGCTTTTTGGCACCACAACATCCACTAAACCGGCTTTTTTCGCCTGCACAGCACGCAGTTGTTTACCGGTCAGCATCATATCCAGCGCTTTTTGCAAACCCACCAGTTTAGGTAGTCTCTGGGTGCCGCCACTACCAGGCAATAAACCAAGCTGTACTTCAGGTAAACCCAACGCTGTTTTGCCATCGTTGGTGGCAACACGGCCATGACAGGCCATCGCCAGCTCCAGGCCACCGCCCAAACACGGGCCGTGAATAGCAGCAATCAACGGCACGTTTAATGCCTCCAGCTGACCAAACATCTGCTGGCCCATGGCGGCAATTTCAGTGGCTTCCTGCGCTGTTTTGCAGGCATCCAGCATGGTGATATCGGCACCGGCAATAAAAGAGTCGGCTTTACCGGAGATAATCACTAAACCTTTGATATTTTTATTGCCGCGAATTTCATCCAGCAAGGCTTTAATTTCATCGGCAAAGGCGGCTTTGAGCACATTCATGCTTTCGCCGGCCACATCCATGGTGATCACACCCACGCCGTCATCCCGCAGGTTCAGGCTGAAAGTTTTTGCGGTCCCTGTTTGTTCGATCCCTGTTTGTTCGGTCACAGTTTGCTCCGTCATTATTCTGTCTCCACTATCATGGCAGCACCTAAACCACCGGCCGCGCAGGCTGTGGTTAAACCAATACCACCACCGCGGCGGTTTAATTCGTTTAATGTCTGGGTAATTAAGCGGGTACCGGTCGCAGCAAAGGGGTGACCATAAGCCAGCGAACCGCCATTAACGTTAAATTTCGACATATCAATGTCACCAATGGCACTGGAACGGCCCAGTTTTTCTTCCGCGAATTTTTTGCTGCCAAACATTTTCATATTGGCAAGCGCCTGAGCGGCAAAAGCTTCGTGCATTTCGATTAAGGTTAAATCGTTAAGGGTTAAACCGGCGCGATCCAGTGCAATAGGCGTGGCATAAGATGGGCCCATCAACATATCTTCCCATACATCAATGGCGGCAAAAGCATAACTGCGTACATAACCCAAAGGTTTATAGCCTAAGGCTTTGGCATAACTTTCCGGCATCATCAGTACTGCGGAAGCTCCGTCGGTTAGCGGGGTACTGGTTGCTGCAGTCACAGTGCCGTAGTTGCGGTCAAATACGGGTTTTAACTTGCTGTAAGACTCAAGTTTGGAATCTTTACGGATGTTGTTGTCCATTTCCAGAAACTTGTTATACGGCTCCACGTGCGCCGCCATCACTTCGTCTTTCATCAGACCCATTTCCCAGGCCTTGGCCGCCAGCGTATGAGAGCGGTGTGCCATCGCGTCCTGATCGGCGCGGCTGATGCCATGGCTTTTTGCCATTTGCTCAGCAGTATCGCCCATCGACAACCCTGTGGTGTATTCGGCAACAGCAGGTGGAACAGGAAGTAAATCACGCAGGCCTAAACGGCGGAAAATCGCCACTTTCTGGCCAAAAGTTTTGGCTTTGGTTAAATCAACCAGCGCGCGGGCCAGGGCTTTACTGACGCCAACAGGCAGTACAGAGCTTGAATCTGCGCCGCCGGCAATGGCTACTTTACTGACACCTGCCATCATGGCTTCGGTCACGCTAACCACAGACTGGAAACTGGTGGCACAAGCGCGGGTGACGCTAAAACCGTCCGTGTGCACGTTCATGCCGGTCCCTAACACAATTTCCCGTGCAATATTCGGTGCTTCCGGCATCTGTACAACTTGACCGTAAACCACTTGATCTATTAATTTGGCATCCAGCTCACTGCGGATCAACAATTCATTGACGACCAGTTTGCCCAAATCCAGGGCAGAAACCCCGTGAAACTCAGTTGCTTGTTTGGCAAATGGCGTACGTAAACCGCGAACTATCGCAATACGGTCGCCCTGACGGTTGGTTAATTTAATCTGGCTGGACATGAATGATCCTCTTGGTTTTATCCGATACAGGTCTGACCTGTGTTTTTTTTGATTGTAACGAGAGATCTGACAAATTAAAACAGTTGTTTTAATGACATAACGACCTTATATCCTGACATGGCAGAAAGCCTAGTCGTATTTAAGCCGAAACGCTTGATAAATAATCAATTAATTCAGATGGACTGTCGTTAATAAACAAACAGCCTCCATCCTTTGATCAACGGAACAACGAATATAAGAGTGCAGCTGTGAACGCATTTAATAAGTTAAAAACCTATCTGGACTCACAAGTATTAGGCCAACCCGCCCTGACCGAAGGCATTTTGCTGGCATTGCTTGCCAATGGTCATTTATTGGTGGAAGGCCCGCCGGGTCTTGCCAAAACCAGAGCGGTCAATGCTTTGGCACATGGTGTGGAAGGTAGTTTTCACCGTATTCAGTTTACCCCCGACTTATTACCTGCCGATTTAACCGGCACTGACATTTACCGGCCTGAAACCGGCAAATTTGAATTTCAGAGCGGCCCCTTGTTTCATCATATTATTCTGGCCGATGAAATTAACCGCGCACCTGCCAAAGTGCAGTCGGCCTTGCTCGAAGCCATGGCTGAAAAACAAATTACCGTGGGCCGCCACAGCTATAAATTACCGGAATTGTTTCTGGTAATGGCGACCCAAAACCCGCTGGAGCAGGAAGGCACCTACCCGCTGCCGGAAGCGCAGCTTGACCGTTTTTTACTGCATTTAAAAGTAGATTACCCGGACGCAGCCACTGAACTCGCCATTTTAAAACTAACCCGCGGCGAAGCGTTGGAACAGGCCGCGGAGCAACCGGTGCGGATCAGCCAGGCAGATATTTTTGCCGCCCGTAAAGCCATTTTGAAACTGCATTTTGCCGACAGCCTGGAACAATATGTAGTGCAGCTGATTATGGCCACCCGCCGCGCTGCCGACTACAGCCCCAAACTCGGCCGCTGGATAGCCTACGGCGCCAGCCCGCGCGCCACCATAGCGCTAGAGCGTTGTGCCCGTGCCA
>JAYRUI010000098.1:0-8265 GCA_041919175.1 Rheinheimera sp.
CCAACGTGGCCGTATTGAATACGCCGCCAATGGTGGCCGTATTAATACCGACTTTATCGATAACGTGGGTGGTGTCGACTGCTCAGACAACGAAGTGAATATCAAAATCCTGCTGAATGCCATGGTTGCCAGCGGTGATATGACGCTGAAACAGCGTAACGAACTGCTGTACAGCATGACCAATGACGTGGCGGACATTGTGATCAACGACTGTTACCGTCAAACTCAGAGTATTTCAGTGTCTTCATTATTGGGCGCTGAGCAGCTGAAAGAATACACCCGTTTTATCCACGCTTTGGAAAAAGACGGCAAGTTAAACCGCGAGCTGGAATTCCTGCCAACGGACGACATGCTGGCAGAGCGGATGGTGAAAGGTGTTGGTTTAACCCGTCCAGAGCTCGCCATTTTGACCGCTTACGGCAAAATGGTGTTAAAAGAGCAGCTGGTGACGCCTGAAGTGTCTGACAATGCCTTCTTTAAACAAGAGCTGATTGGTGCTTTCCCGCAAGTGTTACAGGAACGTTATGTGACACAAATGGAAAACCATCCGCTGAAAGCTGAAATTATTGCCACTAAGCTCGCCAATATGCTGGTGAACGACATGGGCGCTAACTTTGCACAGCGTATGATGGAAGAAACAGGCTCTACCGTGGCTGAAGTTGTTATTTCTTACGCCATTGCCCGTGAACTGTTTGATGTCGAGAGCATCTGGCATCAGCTGGAAGACTTAGACAACGTGATTGCGGCCGATTTACAAACCCGTTTACTGTTCCAGTTACGCCGTACTATGCGCCGTGTCACACGCTGGTTCCTGCGTCACCGTAACAAAGCGCTGGATATTGCGCAGACAGTGGCGTTTTTCAAACCAGCGTATCAGCAAATTTCTGAACAGTTGCTACGTTTATTGGCAAGTGGCGAAGCTGCAGCACTGCAAGCCCATCAGGACAGCCTGATTGCACAGCAAGTGCCGGTGAATGTTGCCCGTTACCTGGCACAATTAAGCACTGTGTTCTCGGTGATGGACATTGCGCAAGTGGCTGACGCGGAAAAAACCGACCTGTTACTGGCGGCGGAAATTTACTTTAAGCTCGGCGACAAGTTGGATTTACACTGGTTCCTGGAGCAAATTACCCAGCAACCTGTGACCAACCACTGGCAGGCACTGGCTCGCGCTTCTTACCGCGAAGAGCTGGACTGGCAACAACGTGCGCTGTCACAAGTGGTCGTACGTACCTGCCATAATGCTTGTGCCGCAGAAGAAGTGGTGGCCAACTGGCTGAAAGCAAATGAGCTGGTGTTGTCACGCTGGAGCATGATGTTGGCAGAGTTTAAAACCACGAAGAGCCACGAGTTTGCCAAGTTCTCGGTGGCACTGCGTGAGCTGATGTTGTTAAGCCATCACTGCGACACAGTGATATAACACTGCACAAAGCTGAAATAACTGCTGCGTTTTAAAAAGCGCGCTAAAATGCCCCGTCCAACGGGGCATTTTTTTAAACTCAAGTTATCTTTTTGATTTTAATGACGTATTCACTATTAAAAACAAGGGCCTTTTTATGTTTTACAAAATTGCGCGTGATCTGATGTTTTGTGCTGATGCGGAGAAGTCGCATCATTTTGCCCTGGATACGTTAAAAGCCCTGCAACATACCCCGTTGTCGATGTTCTGGCGCCAGCAGATCCGGCAAAAACCTGTGACTGTTGCCGGTATCACCTTTGAAAACCCCGTAGGCCTCGCCGCCGGCCTTGATAAAAACGCCGACTGTATTGATGCTTTTTCACAAATGGGTTTTGGTTTTATTGAAGTGGGGACTGTCACGCCAAGACCTCAGGCAGGCAACGACAAACCACGGATCTTCCGTTTACCTGAAGCGAACGCCATTATCAACCGCATGGGTTTTAACAATAAAGGCGTCGACTATCTGGTTGAAAACGTTAAAAAAGCCCAATACAAAGGTGTGCTTGGTATCAATATTGGTAAAAACAAAGACACACCAAACGAGCAGGGCAAAGACGACTACGTCTATTGCATGCGCAAAGTCTATCCGTACGCCAGTTATATCACGGTGAACATTTCTTCACCCAATACACCTGGCCTGCGCGATTTACAGTTTGGCGATGCCTTGCTGGATTTACTGAATGCGGTAAAAACCGAACAACTGGATTTAGCGGCCAAACATGGCAAGTATGTGCCTGTGTTTGTCAAAATTGCGCCGGATATGGATGAAGTGGCAGTGCAGCAAGTGGCCGAGACTTTGCTGCAAAGTAAAATGGATGGTGCTATTGCCACCAATACCACGCTTGAGCGCTCAGCCGTTGCCGGGCTGAAGCACGCGGATGAAACCGGTGGTTTAAGTGGCGCTCCGGTGCGGCGAAAAAGCACTGAAGTTATTCGCCAGCTTCGATCCGCTGTTGGGCCTGAGATGCCGATTATTGGGGTGGGTGGTATCGACAGTGCAGAGTCGGCACAGGAAAAACTTAATGCCGGCGCGCAGTTAGTGCAAGTGTATACCGGTTTTATTTATCAGGGTCCTGGCTTGGTACGCGCGATCGTCGACAGCTTATAACGATCCGGTTGTGATCAAAGCAAGTTAGAGCAAAATAGTCTTTAACATGTTGATCTGACGGGTGTAAAACGGCGGCATCGGAAAATTTTATTCAGGTGTCATATGTCTGCTTTTACCCCGTCCTCCTGTTGGAACTGGCAAGTTGATGCTGGCAAATTACATCTGCACAGCAGTGCAGGGCGACACAGCACTCCTTTTCTGATCAATGAATTAACCGCAATACCGGCCGCTGAGTTCACCCTGGCTCAGGCAGAATTATTCTGGCAATTCCGGCATTCGCTGGAAACACTGAACCTGCCTGAAGCGATTTGCTTTGCGGCCACTGTTGACGCTATGGCTGCCCAGTTGTTTTTACGCCAGACTGGCCATAAAAGCTGGTGGTTTACGCCAATATCCAGTCTTTATTTACCACAAGCGGCTGAATTGGTGTGGGTTGGCGCTGCTGAGCCTTTACTCGCGATTGTCACTGCCCAACATGGCAACTGCTGTCAGCTGCTTTTGCTGCAACCGGGCAACACACTGCAGGGTAAACAACTGCAGGCCGGACAAGTATTGGTGCTGCTGAACGACAGAGTGCAGCCATTTGCCACACCATCACGCCATCAACTGGCAAAATCTGCCTGACCCAGGCGCTACGATAAGCCATACCATCAAGTTTTTTTGCTGTTTTGCCACAATCTGCTAGGCAGAGAGATCTGAATGGGTAAAATAGCGCTGATTCTTTTTCCAGAGTAAAGCAGTGTGACCGATCCAATTGTTAACTTTGACGATATCCGCCCTTATCACGATGATGAAGTTGCAGGTGCAGTGCAGCGTATTATTGCGGATCCCGACTTTATCCGCGCTATCATCCGTCACCGCCTTGGTAGTTCAGCCTCATGGCTTACACATCTGGCCGCGCCTTTTTTCAGCTGGTATCTGCGCCGGCACTGGTCTGGTTTTAAAACAGTTGAAGCAGTGCAACGTTATGTCGCCGCGTATCTGGATAAATCACTGAAAACGACCACAGCAGGTGTCAGTTGCAGTGGTCTTGAAAAGCTGGATAACACTAAATCTTATTTATTTGTGTCCAATCATCGTGATATCGCTATGGATCCGGCCTTGGTGAACTGGTGTTTGCATCAGCAGGGTTTTGAGACTGCCCGTATTGCCATTGGCGATAATTTGCTGAAAAAACCTTGTGCCACTGAGCTGATGAAACTGAATAAAAGTTTTATTGTACGCCGTTCGGCCAAAGGCCCACGCGAAATGCTCAAAGCCCTCGGGCAACTTTCTGCGTATATCGGCCACTCCATTCAGACAGGTCACCATATCTGGATAGCGCAAAAAGAAGGTCGTGCCAAAGACGGTAACGATGCGACGGATCCAGCTATTCTGAAAATGTTTTATATCAATGGCAAACAGCAACAGCTGGATTTTGCTGACTATATGCGTTCTTTGCATATAGTGCCTGTGTGTTTGTCCTATGAGTTTGACCCTTGTGACAGCGCCAAAGCCAATGAGTTATATCAGCTGGCGACACAAGGCAATTACCAGAAAACTGAATTTGAAGATATTGAAAGTATAATCACCGGCATTGTCGGTTTTAAAGGCAGGGTACATGTGCATTTTGGTGCTGAAATAAATCAGGCTGAAGACTTACAGAATCCCGACACACTGGCGGCTGCCATAGACCGTGAAATTTACCAGGGTTACACATTATATCCGGCAAATTATCAGGCGGCAGAGCAACCCTGCGACGAAGATGACAAAGGTGCCTTTTTAACACGCTTAAACGCCTTGTCAGTCGAAGTACAACCTTATCTGCGCCAGATGTATGCCAATCCCCTTAAAAACGCACAGGCGCATGCTGCCGCGCAGCAAACATCGGCAACGCAGGAGAGTCACTGATGGCTAGAGCTATTACCTATAAATTTAAAGGACAGCCGCGTAAAATTGCCTTTAGTTACGACAAATTCCATGACATCTACGAAGCAGTGGCGGCGGCAGAAGGCATCGACTTAACCGCCTTTTTGAAAATGGAACAGCAAGTGGCTATGACCGCCAAACGTACAGCTGCAATTAAAGACTTCCGGCAAAAAGAGTTTATCCGTTTTGGCTTTACCGAGATTTATCTGCACAAAGACGACTCAGAACTTTAACTTACAACGCAAACAAAGGCTTGTTGCCAGCAACAGGTCTTTTTTGTTTGGCGTTTCAGCTCTGATAGATGCGGTTTTGGGTTACCTGGCCTTGATGTTGCCTACGCATAACTCAGCTTTCTCCGGGCAATAATACACTTCGTCTCCCACCTGAACCCCGGATTTAGCAAACCAGCCAGGCGCCATTTCCAGCGCTGCGCGCACCGTTTGCCTTGAAGGGTGCAAAGTTTCGGTATTGGCCTGCATTGATTTAATTGCCACGATGCGCCAATTCACATCAATAAATGCGACATCCAGCGACTCCGGGGTGTTTTTCATCCAGAGCACCATTTCGGCCGGCTGCTGCAACAATAACAACATGCCATGTTTTAACGGCGTTTGACCCATTAAACCCTGACTTCGTTTTTCCGGAGTGTCGGCCAGTTGTACTTCAACTTTGTTGCCGTTGATCTGCAGTGGCACCAGATTAAAGGTTTCGGAAAAACCTGCTGCTTTACAGGCAGTTAAAGTTAAAAAGCAGCTTAGTAATATGAAACGGGATAACATAAAAAACTCTTTTTCGGGAAATGGGCCAGCAGATACTAGCCTGAGGCCTTTATGACCGACAAGGGGAAATACCGAACATTGATATTGTGTTGTTTTCCAGAGAACTGTTTCTGCGGCTATTCGACCATAAAAAAAGCCAGCATAAAGCTGGCTTTTTAAATTCAAACAGAAACTTAGTTAGCGTTTAATGCCTGACGCGGGTCTACAAAAGTCAGGTTTAACGCTTCAGCAACGTGCTGATTCACCACATGGCCGTTGATCACGTTCAGACCATTTAATAAATGCTGATCTTCGAGCAGTGCGGCTTTGTAACCTTTGTTCGCCAGTTTAATGATAAATGGCAAAGTGGCGTTATTCAGCGCAAAAGTAGAAGTTAAAGGCACAGCACCTGGCATGTTCGCCACACAATAGTGCACTACATCATCAACGATAAAGGTTGGTTCAGCGTGTGTTGTAGCATAAGAAGTTTCAACACAACCACCCTGGTCGATAGCAACGTCAACAATGGCAGAACCTGCTTTCATTTTGCGAACGTGTTCACGCGTAACTAATTTAGGCGCAGCAGCACCTGGAATTAATACACCGCCAATCACTAAGTCTGCTTCCAGAATGTGTTTTTCCAGCGCGTCAGCAGTGGAGTAGATAGCTTTTACTGTGCCGTTAAACTGGGCGTTGATGCGACGTAACACGTCAACACTGCGATCCAGCACTACAACGTCAGCACCTAAACCAACAGCCATTTGTGCTGCGTTGGTACCGACCATACCACCACCAATCACCACTACTTTGGCAGGTTCTACACCTGGCACGCCGCCTAACAACATACCACGGCCGGCACAGGATTTTTCTAAAGCGCGGGCACCGGCTTGAATGGACATACGGCCAGCGACTTCTGACATAGGTGCCAGTAATGGCAAACCACCACGGCTGTCTGTCACTGTCTCATAGGCAATACAGATGGCTTTAGATTTGATTAAATCTTCAGTTTGCGGTAAGTCCGGTGCTAAGTGCAGGTAAGTAAACAGAATTTGGCCTTCACGCAGCATAGCGCGCTCAACAGCCTGTGGTTCTTTTACTTTTACAATCATGTCGCTTTTGGCAAAAACTTCAGCCGCTGTTGTCAGCACTTCTGCGCCTGCGGCTGCGTAATCTGCATCACCAAAACCGATGCCGCTGCCGGCATTGTGTTCAACATAAACTTTGTGACCGTGAGCAACCAGTTCGCGAACGCTGGCTGGGGTCATACCGACGCGGTATTCGTGGTTTTTAATTTCTTTTGGCACGCCAATAATCATGATTTTCTGCCTGTGTAGGGTTGGTAAAAATATTTCGCTAGTATAATGCGATTATTGTGGAATGAATGGTTGTTTTTGTGGCATCCAATAGTGGAAAATGCTGCCAAATAAACTTTAAAAGAATTATTATCTGGTATGTTTCCACACTATAAAGAGCTGAAAAAACTTGACCGTATTGACCGTAAAATATTGGTTGAACTGCAAAAAGACGGCAGGCTCTCCAATGTCGAATTGGCCAAAAGGGTGGGGCTGAGTCCAACGCCTTGCCTTGAACGCGTTAAAAGGCTGGAAACCGACCAGTTTATTCTGGGTTACACAGCGCAGGTAGACCCTAACAAAGTAGGTGCGGCGCTACTGGTGTTTGTCGAAATTACCTTAAGTAAAACCTCACCGGAAGATTTTGATGAATTCAGCAAAGCGGTGCAAAAGCTGGATGAAATTCTGGAATGCCATCTGGTATCCGGCAGTTTTGACTTTTTATTAAAAACCCGGGTCGCCAATATGGCGGCTTACCGTGAGCTGTTGGGTGAAACTTTGTTACGTTTGCCGAGCGTGCGGGAGAGCCGTACTTATGTGGTGATGGAAGAAGTGAAACAAACCACCTTTGTCACAGTGGCCGGTTAAATAACAAGCAGATAGCGTGATTTTCATGGACATAGCCTGGTTGAAACTGGTGCACTGAAGGCCGCTCTCTGGTATCGTAACGACGCATTTTTTTTAGTTTTTTATAGGGCAGCAGGCTTGCAAGCGAAAACGGTATTTTCACTCAATGGTATTCAGCGTCTGGTTGAAGTTGGACTGATCCTGTTCGCGGGCAGCGCCGCTTTTATGCTGCTGGCGTTGTTAAGTTTCGACCCGGCAGATCCAAGCTGGTCACAAACCGGCTATCAAACCGATATTCATAACTTTGCCGGCCCTGTCGGCGCTGAGGTTGCGGATATTTTATTTTGTGTGTTTGGCTGGTTGTCTTATTTGTTCCCGCCATTTTTTGCATTCTGTGGTTATTTATTATTTAAACGCTTTAAAGACCTGATTTCATTAGATTATCTGATCCTTGGTCTGCGTCTGTTAGGCTTATTGCTCACTGTTATTTCCGCTTGCGCTATCAGCAGCATTAATTTTGATGACTTTTACATTTATTCATCCGGTGGTGTTGTAGGGGATGTGATTGTCAGTATGTTGTTGCCGCAACTGAATTTTGTCGGCAGCAGCTTATTGTTGTTATGCAGTTTTTGTATCGGTCTGACGTTATTAACCGGTATATCCTGGCTAACAGTGGCCGACGAGCTCGGCCGTTTTGTGGTGGAAAGCTGGTATTTTCTCAGTCAATTACCAACACGTATCCGGCAATGGCGTCATCCGGAGTTAGCGGCTGCCAGCGAGCCACACCACAGCAAGGCGGTGGCAAAGTCCAGTGTCAAAGTAGCACCTTATGCCGCGCCTGAAATGGTTCCGACCGACAACGCACCACAACTGTCAGCTGCAACAGAGCACGAAGAGCCGGAGTTGGCGCAACACACCGACACAGCGCCTGTGGCCGGGGACGTTGCCGCAGCGCCATATGAAAGACGTGAACCGGGCTTCTCGCTGGACCGTGATGAACAAATAGAACCTGTACTTAATTTTGCAGCGCTGTTATCTGAGCCGGAAATAGTCGCTGGTGCTGAGCCTGTGCCGGCTGAGCCAGTTACAAATAGCCTTTATGTGGAGCCGCCT
>JAYRUI010000099.1:0-8216 GCA_041919175.1 Rheinheimera sp.
ATGCAGGACACAGCAACGCCAATCCGCGTCACAATTGAAAATTTGTTCATTATGACATCCAAAGATTACCGGGTTCAGCATATGCCCTTTTTGCCGCCCTGACGCTGCGCAAGTGAGCTACCCCTTTTACCTCAGAGTACAAGACTCGAAGGTCTAACTGCGGCGAGGCATGTAAATTTTACATTCTTATTCAGTAACTTATCGAATTTTCTCTCTACCCACTAAGGGGTAGATACAGAGCATTTTACCCATTTTCATGCCATAGCAAGCTTGTGCCAGATCAATCATCATTCTGCCAACATTCTTATAGTGTTCAGAAGTTAAGCAGACAAGGTTGTTGTGCATGCAAGAACAGCAACCAGCGCCAGGAGTAAACCGATGAGTCATCTTCTCGACAAATTGCGGTTTTTTAAAACCCGCAAAACGCCATTCTCCGACGGACATGGCATTACCACCAATGAAGACAGAACCTGGGAACAGGGTTACCGGCAACGCTGGCAACACGACAAGATTGTACGTTCCACCCACGGGGTGAACTGTACCGGCTCATGTAGCTGGAAAATTTATGTGAAAGATGGTCTGGTGACCTGGGAAACCCAACAAACCGACTATCCGCGCACCAGACCCGACTTACCTAACCACGAACCCCGCGGTTGCCCAAGGGGCGCCAGCTATTCCTGGTATATCTATAGCGCGAACCGGCTGAAATATCCAAAAGTCCGCCAGAGCCTGATGAAATTATGGCGTGAAGCCAAAGCCATTCATAAAGATCCGGTGCTAGCCTGGCAATCTATTATCAACGACCCGGTTAAAGCAAAAAGTTACAAAGAACGCCGTGGTTTAGGTGGTTTTGTCCGCGCCAGCTGGGATGAAGTCAACGAGCTGATTGCCGCAGCCAACGTCCATACCGCCAAAACTTATGGCCCGGACCGTGTCACCGGCTTTTCGCCTATTCCGGCCATGTCGATGGTGTCTTACGCCGCTGGCGCCCGTTATTTGTCATTAATCGGTGGTAACTGTTTAAGTTTCTACGACTGGTACTGTGACTTACCGCCGTCATCACCTCAGGTGTGGGGCGAGCAAACCGACGTGCCTGAATCGGCCGACTGGTACAACTCCAACTACATTATCGTTTGGGGCTCCAACGTGCCACAAACACGCACGCCGGACGCCCACTTCTTAACCGAAGTACGATATAAAGGCACCAAAACCTGTGTTATCACTTCGGATTATTCTGAAGCATCGAAGTTTGGTGATACCTGGCTGGCGCCCCGTCAGGGCACAGACGCGGCGCTCGCTATGGCCTTTGGTCATGTGATTTTAAAAGAATTCCATGTGGATAACCCAAGCGCCTACTTTACCGACTATGTGCGCCGTTATACCGATATGCCAATGCTGGTTATTCTGGAAGAAAACGATGGCAAATTGGGTCAGGGCCGTTTCCTGCGCGCTGCCGATCTGGTCGACAATCTGGGTGAAAACAATAACCCGGACTGGAAAACCATCGCTTTAAACAACAAAACCGGCAAACTCACCAGCCCGAACGGTGCCATTGGTTATCGCTGGGGCCAGAATACCGACCAGATTGGTAAATGGAACTTAGAGCAAAAAGACAAAGACGGTGACATTGAACTGGCACTGAGCTTAAAAGACAACCATGACGGTTTAGTGGATGTTGCCTTCCCTTATTTTGGTGGTGCACCACACGAATACAAATACTTCCAGCACACAGCGCATGACGATATTCAGCTGCGTAAAGTGCCGGCGAAAAAAGTACAACTGGCCGACGGCAGCACTGCGCTGGTCGCCACCGTATTTGACTTAACGCTGGCGCATTATGGTGTGGATAACGGCATTAACGACGCTAACCGCGCCCAAAGTTACAACGACAACGTGCCTTATACCCCAGCCTGGCAAGAAGCCATTACCGGTGTTAAACCTGAAGATGTGATTCGGATTGCCACTGAATTTGGCCGTAACGCCGATAAAACCCGTGGCCGCTCTATGGTCATTGTTGGTGCAGCGCTGAACCACTGGTATCACATGGATATGAACTACCGTGGCCTGATTAACATGTTGATGATGTGTGGTTGTATCGGTCAGAGTGGTGGCGGCTGGGCGCATTATGTGGGTCAAGAAAAACTGCGGCCACAAACCGGCTGGGCACCGCTGGCTTTTGCCACCGACTGGCAAAAACCCCCCCGTCATATGAACGGTACTTCGTTCTTCTACAACCATTCCAGCCAATGGCGTTATGAAAAACTGGATATGGCAGAAGTAGTGTCACCGCTGGCCAATAAAGAAAAATGGACAGGCTCTATTATCGACTTTAATGCCCGCGCCGAACGCATGGGTTGGTTACCTTCTGCACCACAGCTTGGCATGAATCCGCTTCATATTGCCGGTAAAGCCAAAGCAGCCAACATGGAAATTAAAGATTATCTACTGAATGAGCTCACTAGCCACAACATTAAATTTGCCTGTGAAGAACCGGAAAATCCGCAGAACTTCCCACGCAATATGTTTGTCTGGCGCTCAAACTTGCTCGGTTCGTCCGGTAAAGGCCATGAATATATGCTTCGCCATTTACTGGGCACCAAACATGGTTTATTGGGTAAAGATCTAGGCGGTTTTGGCGGTAAGAAACCAGAAGACGTGGCATGGACCGACACTCCGGCCGAAGGCAAAGTGGACTTATGGGTGACGTTAGATTTCCGTATGTCTACCACTTGTTTGTATTCCGACATAGTTCTGCCAACAGCCACCTGGTATGAGAAAGACGATATGAATACCTCGGATATGCATCCATTTATTCATCCGTTATCTGCTGCCATTGACCCGGTATGGGAAGCACGCAGCGATTGGGAAATTTTTAAAGGCATTGCCAAAGAGTTCTCCCGCGTTTGTGTTGGCCACTTAGGCGTAGAAACCGATGTGGTGACCACTCCAATGCACCATGACACACCGGCTGAATTGGCTCAACCTTATGGTGTGAAAGCCTGGTGGAAAGGTGAATGTGCCGCTGTGCCTGGTATCACCATGCCACATTTAAATGTGGTTGAACGTGATTATCCTAATACTTATCAGCGTTTTACATCTTTAGGCCCATTACTGGAAAAAGCCGGCAACGGCGGTAAAGGCATCGGCTGGGATACCAAAAATGAAGTGCATTTCCTCAAAGAGCTGAACCGCACTCACACTGCGGAAGGTGTTAACAAAGGCATGGCGAAAATTGAGTCGGCCATTGACGCTTGTGAAGTAATTTTAAGCTTAGCGCCTGAAACCAATGGTCAGGTGGCGGTAAAAGCATGGGCAGCCCTTGGCAAAATTACCGGCCGTGACCATCGCCATCTGGCGCTGAATAAAGAAGATGAAAAAATCCGCTGGCGCGACATTGTTGCCCAGCCACGCAAAATCATCTCCTCACCCACTTGGTCTGGGCTGGAAGACGAGCATGTGTATTATAACGCCGGTTACACCAACGTGCATGAGCTGATTCCATGGCGCACCATCACGGGTCGTCAGCAGTTTTATCAGGATCACGAGTGGATGCGCGACTTTGGCGAACAGCAATGTGCGTACAAACCGCCGATCAACTTAAAAACTGTCGCCCCTGTGCTGAATAAAAAGCCCAATGGCAACACCGAAATTGTACTGAATTGGATCACCCCTCACCAAAAATGGGGCATTCACAGTACATATTCTGACAACCTGCTGATGCTGACCTTGTCACGCGGAGGTCCTATCGTCTGGCTCAGTGAAATTGACGCCAAAGCGGCGGGCATTGAAGACAACGACTGGATTGAAATTTTTAACGTCAACGGTGCCATAGCGGCCCGTGCCGTGGTGTCGCAGCGGGTACCTGAAGGCATGAGCATGATGTACCACGCACAGGAACGTATTGTGAACGTGCCAGGCAGTGAACAAACCGGTACTCGCGGTGGTATTCACAACTCTGTGACCCGCGCTGTGATGAAGCCCACCCATATGATCGGTGGTTATGCCCAGCAATCTTATGGCTTTAACTATTACGGCACTGTCGGGTGTAACCGCGATGAGTTTGTCATCGTCCGTAAGATGAACAAAGTCGACTGGCTGGACACCCAATAGGAGTAGCATGATGAAAGTACGCGCACAAATAGGCATGGTATTAAATCTCGACAAGTGCATAGGCTGTCATACCTGCTCCATTACCTGTAAAAACGTCTGGACCTCGCGTGAAGGTGTGGAATACGCCTGGTTTAATAACGTCGAAACCAAACCTGGTATTGGTTTTCCGAAAGAATGGGAAAACCAGCAAAAATGGAACGGCGGCTGGATAAAAAACGCCAAAGGCGAGCTGGAGTTAAAAATTGGCGGCAAACGCCGGGTATTGGCGAATATTTTCGCGAACCCGGATTTACCGGAAATTGACGACTACTATGAACCCTTCGATTTTGACTATCAGCATTTACATAACGCGCCGGACAGCAAACACCAGCCGGTGGCAAGACCACGCTCGCTGATCAGCGGTCAGCGTATGGAAAAAATTGAATGGGGCCCGAACTGGGAAGAAATTCTCGGCACCGAGTTTGCCAAACGCAAAAAAGATCAGAACTTCAACGAAGTGGTGCAAAAAGACATTTACGGTCAGTTTGAAAAAACTTTCATGATGTATTTACCACGGCTTTGTGAGCACTGTCTGAATCCAGCATGTGTAGCGGCTTGCCCGAGTGGCGCCATCTACAAACGTGAAGAAGACGGCATTGTGCTGATTGACCAGGACAAATGTCGTGGCTGGCGTATGTGTGTGTCGGCCTGCCCATACAAAAAAATCTATTACAACTGGAAAACCGGTAAATCAGAAAAATGTACTTTCTGCTTCCCGCGTATTGAAGCCGGTCAGCCGACGGTCTGCTCTGAAACCTGTGTGGGTCGTATCCGTTATTTAGGTGTGCTGCTATATGACGCCGACAAAATTTCGGCCGCTGCCAGTGTTGCCAACGAGCAGGATTTATATCAGGCGCAGCTGGATATCTTTTTAGATCCAAAAGATCCAAAAGTCATAGCCGCTGCCCGCGCTGAAGGAATTCCAGATAACTGGATCAATGCCGCCCAGCAAAGCCCAGTCTATATGATGGCGATGGAATGGAAAGTTGCGCTGCCACTGCACCCTGAATACCGCACCCTGCCGATGGTTTGGTATGTGCCGCCACTGTCACCAATTCAAAGTGCAGTGCAGGCCGGCCATGTCGGCATGAATGGCGAAATTCCGGATCTGAAATCGTTGCGTATTCCGCTGCGTTATCTGGCCAATATGCTAACCGCCGGTGACGAAAAACCTGTGGTAAGGGCGCTGGAGCGCATGATTGCAATGCGCGCTTTTAAACGCTCGCAGCAGGTGGATGGCGTGGAAGATTTAGCGGTATTAAAAACTGTTGGCCTGACGGCGCTGCAAGTTGAAGAAATGTACCGTTATATGGCGCTTGCCAACTACGAAGACAGGTTTGTTATTCCAACCAGTCACCGTGCCTATGCCGAAAACGCTTATGACTTAAAAAGCAGCTGTGGTTTTAGCTTTGGCAATGGTTGTGGTGATGGCAATAACGACGTCAGCCTGTTTGGCACCAAAGCCAAAGGTGTACGTCAGGTGATTCCGGTTGAACTGAAGGATTAACAGATGAAAATTTTACAGGTTTTATCCTTATTACTGGATTACCCAACCGAACTTTTGCATGACAGCAAAGAAGAATTGCTGGCGCTGATTCAAAGCGCCGGCTTGTCGGCGGCCAACGCTCAGGCGCTCTGTGACTTTGTCACAGAGCGCCTGAGATGGGATTTAATGGATTGGCAGGCCGATTATGACGGCCTGTTTGAACGCGGTCGCTCTTTGTCTTTATTGTTGTTTGAACATGTACATGGCGAGTCACGCGACCGCGGTCAGGCCATGGTTAATCTGCAAAACCAATATAAAGAAGCGGGTTTGGACATTGGCTTAAAAGAGCTGCCGGATTATCTTCCGCTTTATTTAGAGTTTTTGTCGACCCAGGGTGATGATAACGCCCGCTTTGGTTTACAGGAGGTAGCGCCAGTGCTGGCGCTGCTGGCAGCCCGGTTGCAAAAACGTCAGTGTAGCTATGCAGCGGTTTTTATTGCCCTGCTGGAGCTGTCGGATACCGACATCGATTTGTCGGATATTCAGACACAAATTGCCAGCGAAGAGCGGGATGACACGCCCAAAGCGCTCGACAAAGTCTGGGAAGAAGAAATGGTAACTTTCCTTGGCAATGAACAGCAAAACGGTGCTTGTGCCAGCAGTGTGATACGTCCAAGCGAACAACAACGCAAAGACCAGTATTTACCGCTAAATACCGACTTGCTTGCCACTGACGCCAGCGCATTAGCGCATCAGGCCCCTGTTGTAGATAAAGATTCGCTGGCTGCTGAAATTTTTGCCCATGCCGCTGCGAATAAAAGAGCTGCCGCTGCAACAGCAGCCTCAGCAAAAGGAGTGTGATATGACCGCCTTTACCCCTTCAATTTTTGACAGTTTTGCCTTTGGCATTTACCCCTACATTGCCATGGCCATTATGTTTATTGGCAGCTGGATCCGCTACGACCGTGAGCAATACACCTGGAAAACCAGCTCCAGCCAGATAATGGAGAAAAAGCAGCTGAGAAAAGGCAGTATCGCTTTTCATATCGGCGTGATTGCCATCTTTTTTGGCCATTTTGCCGGTTTGCTGATGCCAAAAGCTGTCTGGCATCTGCTTGGCATCACTGTTGAGATGAAACAGCTGATCGCCATGGGTGTGGGTGGTTTTTTTGGTTTGATTTGTTTTTACGGTCTGACCATTTTAATTATCCGCCGGCTGAATAACCCAAGGGTACGCGCTAACTCCAGCACCATGGACATAGCCATTTTATTGCTGCTGTACGCACAATTAATTTTGGGTTTGTTGTCGATTTTTGTCTCTATGGGGCATTTAGACGGCGCCGAAATGTTAAAGCTGATGACCTGGGCGCAAAGCACGATGACCTTCCAGAGCGCGGCTGCGGTAGAAGCAATCTCTGGTGTGCATTGGATTTTTAAAGCCCATGTGTTTTTAGGTATGACCATTTTTGTGTTGTTCCCGTTTAGTCGCCTGGTGCATATGCTCAGCGTGCCGGTGCAATATTTCCGCCGCCAGCATCAGATTGTCCGCCAGCGTTTTGTACGTTAAGCCCTCGCTGTTCTGCACCGCTTTGGCAACTGCTGTTTTCCTTGGGAGGAAGCTCAGGTTGCTGTCAAAGCGGTTTTTTCGGAGAAAATGATGATTATTGTCAATGAAGTAACAATTCCGGAACCTGCCATTATGGCGGAAATGCAATACCATCCGGCGCCTGATAAAAGGGCAGCCATGTTGAAGGCCGCTGAAAGCCTGATTATTGCTGAACTGCTTAAACAAAGGGCGATGGAACTTGGTTTGGCCGACGAAACACAGCTACAGGACCACAGCCCGGCGTCACAAGATTTGGTACTAGACTTGCTGATTGAACGCGAAGTTGCAATTCCAACGGCCAGCGGCGCCGAATGCTTACATTATTACCAGCAAAACCCGGAGCGTTTTGTCACTTCTCCTTTGATTGAAGTGCGGCATATATTGTTGCCTGCTGCCCCGGAAAACGACGATGAAAGAGCCAAAGCCAAACAGCTGGCTGAAGCTATTCTGGCTGAACTGCAACAAGCGAGCGATTTTGGCCAGCTTGCAGCCAATTATTCGGTGTGCAGCAGCAAAGATAATGGTGGCTTATTGGGACAAATCAGCAAAGGCCAGACTGTGCCTGAGTTTGAACGTCAGGTGTTTAAGGCTCAACCCGGTCTGATGTCCTACCCGGTCGAAAGTCGTTTTGGGTTGCATGTAGTGGATGTGCTGCGCCGGATTGAAGGTGACCAGCTACCTTTTAGCGCTGTTGAACAAAAAATTCAGAATTATCTGAATGAAAAAGTACGCCGTAAAGCAATAGCACAATATATTCAGAGCCTGATTATTGCAGCCCAGATTGACGGTTATGATTTTGCGTTAAGTGACTCGCCGCTGATGCAATAGCAAAGCCTCCGCAGTAAAAAATACCGCCTTCTGATCACAGCCGGCGGTTTTTTTGTACTGAAAATAAAAGTACTACCCCGTTGGCTGACATTGATCAGACCAAAACCTCATTTTTCTATTTTGAATATTCCAGCCTGATCTGTCCTT
>JAYRUI010000100.1:0-8190 GCA_041919175.1 Rheinheimera sp.
ACTGAACTTTTAAAAAAGTGATAAAGAGTTTTGCTTGCATTTTGCCGTAAAAACAGCTTTGATAAAACCTGTTTACCAGTTGTGGGTTTGTCATGTTTTGTTCTGCCGTCATTCAACATCTGAAGCCTGCTGTCAAAGCAGCTGCTGTGCTGCTTATTTGCTGCCAAAGCAGCCAGGCCGCCAATGTGTATCAGTACACCCAAAAAAATGGTGTGGTGGCATTTTCAGACCGGGCCCCTATGCATCAGCCATACAAACTGGTGAAGTTTGATTGTTATGCCTGCCGCCCCGACTCCAGCCTCGACTGGTCTAATACGAAGTTATTTGCCACCCAGTTTCATGACAGCATCAGCGCGGCCGCTGCTGCCCATCAGTTGGATCCGGCGTTGATCCGCGCAGTGATCCATGCCGAATCCGGTTTTCAGCCAAGGGCAGTTTCCAAACAAGGCGCGCGCGGTTTAATGCAGCTGATGCCGGCAACGGCAAAAGAACTTGGCGTGAAAAACAGTTTTGACAGCCACAGCAATATTCTGGCTGGCAGCGCTTATCTGGCAAAACTGCTGCAAAATTTTAATGGTGATATCCGTCTTGCTAGCGCGGCTTATAACGCCGGCCCTTCGGCCGTTGCCAAATATGACGGCATTCCGCCTTATGCCGAAACCCGGGCCTATGTAAAGCGGGTAGAAATTCTGCTCAAACGCTACCAGCAACAAGCCAGCCGCACTCTGGCACAAACGGGTTAATCCATCATAACTTCAGCTAAAACTTCAGTAAAAACAATGATAAAAAGTGGTGAAATTCACCACTTTTTTTATTTTATGCCTACAGTCTCACAGCGTAAAAATCATAACTCATTGATTTAAATTAACTTTATATCTGGCATTCAAATTGCCTTTTTGGTTTATCTAAACTCCATAAGGAATTGCCATGAAAACAACACAAGGTCGCTCAAACTTCATCACTCCTATCGCTTTTGCCGTTGCCGCTGCAGTTTTATTAAACGGCTGCATTATTCATGTAGGCGGCAACAATTCAGTCCCACTGGAACACAGTGAAAAAACCCTGACGCTCGATGCCCAAAGCCTGACACAACTTGCTGCCGACACCGGCAAAGGCGATTTATTGATACAGGGAGAAGCAGGCCGCACGCAAATTGAAGTTGTTGCACAAATTTATAACCGTGAAGACTCCGAACTATTTTAACATTGGAAAAACAAGGGGATGCCGCCAAACTGGTGGCTGATTTTGACCGTGGTTTTTCTTATGGTGACGCGCCTTATATTGATTTGGTGGTAAAAGTACCGGCCAGTTTTGCCTTGACGCTGGACGACGGCTCGGGCGATACCACGATTCAAGGCCTGCAAGGTGCACTGCGTATTGATGACGGCTCGGGCGATTTAGTTGTTGATAACGGCGCCAGTCTGGTGCTGGAAGATGGCTCCGGTGATATCCGCGTCAGCAATATTCAGGGTGATGTGCGTGTTGATGATGGCTCAGGCGATATGAACATTGCTCAAATCAACGGCGTGGTGAGTGTTGAAGACGGTTCCGGTGATATCCGGGTTGAACAAAGCAAAGGTTTAACTATTGATGATGGCTCAGGTGATTTAAATATCAATCAAATCAATGGGCCTGTGAATATCGCTGAAGACTGATTCTCCTGCTGTTGTGTTGTTCTGCTGCTGTGACATGGCCACCCTTGGGTGGCCTTTTTTCTCCTGAATAAACGCAAATGTTACCTTTTATCCCTGATCCCAACCACAAATCACTTTTTTGGCCCTATTGCAACAACGCTGCGCCAAGATGCTGCACAACAACACTGCACATCACCCCTTCACCGGAACAAAGAACAAAGAACAAAGAACAAAGAACAAAGAACAAAGTAGTGTCGCTGGTGCCCTAGCGTGTAATTGGGTTATCTTTTTCTTTTAGTTTTATTAACCTGCTTGCATCAACACCTGTGATACCAGCAAGCTGCAACCATGCAAACAACAACTGCAGATGTCTTCATTTATGCATAACACAACCGCCCTTGTGCCATTTCGCCAACAACTGCGCGCTTTTTGGCAACTTAGTTTTTCAACCAGCCGCGATTATAAAATTGGCACTCTTGTCAGCTTTATGCTGGGTTTTATTACCTATTGGAGCGTGATGCAGGCCATGTTCAGTCAGCTTGGCCCAGTGCAGCAACTGGCGGTATTTTTACGTAGTGTGCTGGATGCACTGGCTTTTGTGGTATTGGCTCACTTTTTGGTGCGTCCTTATCTGAAACTATATTTTATGCCTAAAGGCCCTACCGGCTGGGAGTTGGCGCGGCTGGCAACGCTGCTGTATGTGCTCGGGCTTATCAGCATTTTGTTGTCGGTTGCTATTGGTAAAATTAGTTTTTTGGACGTGACTGATATTACCCATCTGGTGTTTAGCTCAGCCAAAGGTGAATTCCAGATGCAGTTTCAGGATGAATCCCTGCTGCTGGTAGGCGGTTTTAATCAGGCGGTGGTGTTTGCCATCTGGAGTCTGGTGTACCTGATGTGGCACAACATCAAAAGTAAAAAACAAATGCAGCAACAGCTGGAACAAAGCCGGTTGCAGCAGCTGACCAATCAGTTAAGTCCACACTTTTTATTTAATGCGCTCAATAGCATCCGCGCGTTAATTTTTGAAGATCAACATAAAGCCGCAGAGACAGTCACTCAGCTGTCTGAACTGTTCCGCACCCATTTACAGGCGCATTTAAAGCCGCTTTCAACGCTGGAAGAAGAGTGGCGAATTGCCGAACATTATTTATCGATTGAACAAGTGCGGCTGGAGCAACGATTGCAACTGGAACTGGACGTCTCACCGGACTGCTGGCAACAAAAACTACCGACGCTCAGTTTATTAACACTGGTGGAAAACGCCATTAAACATGGCATCAGCCCCAACTCAGAGCCCGGTTTTATCCGCATTTGCAGCAAGCAGCGCTCTGACGGCCGCTGGCAACTGCAAGTGCAAAACAGTTACCGCCACCCAAGCAGCCAGACTGGTACCCAAACCGGCTTCAGCAATTTACAGCAACGACTGGCATTGATGCCGGGCCAAAACAAATTAACAGTACACAACAACAAGCCCGGCACTACAACGGGCCTCTACAGCGTACAGATGGAGCTGAGCCATGATTAACACCCTGATAGTGGACGACGAGCGGCTGGCCCGGGCCGAGCTGAAACGTTTATTAAGCCAGCACCCGCAAATTAAGGTGGTTGCTGAAGCTGCCAGTGTTGCAGAAGCGCGGATTGTGCTGGAGCAGTCCGCTATTGATCTCGTTTTTTTAGACATTCAGATGCCGGAAGTCAGTGGCCTTGAGTTTGCTGCTGAGCTGGATCCAAAGCTGCAATTTGTGTTTTGCACTGCTTTTAACAGTTATGCGCTGGACGCTTTTGCCCTGAACGCTTTGGATTATTTAGTCAAGCCGCTGGATCCAGAGCGTCTTGCCCATACGCTGCAAAGAGTAAAACCACATCCAGTGCGGGAGCAGAATGCAGATGGCCACACAGCTCGCAGCGCAGAAAACTGTGAAGAAAGCAGCGCAGACCGGAGTACAACACACTGTGCCAACTATTTGCCGGAGCAACATGGCTTATTGCTGAAGTTTGGCGAAGTGAACCGCATAGTGCGGCTTTGTGAAATCAGCCGTTTTGAGAGTATCGGTAACCACAGTGCTGTATATACCCCTTATGGCAAAAGCTTTTTATTAAGTTCATTGTCCAGGATTGAAAGCAGGCTGGACCCACAATATTTTTTTAAAAGCAGCAGAGCCGATATTATACGCATTGACCATATCAATCAGCTTGAACCTGGTATGGCAGCCGGCACTATGCTGGCCGTATTAAAAGATGGCAGTGAAGTGGAAGTCAGCCGTCGCCAGCTGCAAACATTAAAACAACGTTTTAGCGGTTTTTAGCCACCATCAACAGCGTAGACCGCAGTCTTTACAGCATGCGGCAAATAAGCGGCAATTTTTTGCCGCTTATTTGCACTTCAGAGCAGCATATTCGGCATTCCTTAGGTAAACTCTATCGGTTACCCCTAACAGCGTGGAGTTTTGTCATGGCCCTTACAATTTCCAGTTATCTGCAATCGGTGCAAAGCAGCCAGCTGACACCGGCGGCCAGCAGCACCAACAGCAGCCAGCCGGCGCAGCAAAACGTCAGCCAAAGCAGCAATAAAAACAGCCGTGAAACAGAACGTTACACCGCAGTACAACAAAGCCAGGCCAATGCCAAAACAGCGATCAGCGCCGCCAGCACTGCCAACAAAGAGATTGGCAACAGCTTAAAACAAGTGCGGGATGTCGCGACCAAATTGGCCGATGACAATGTCACAGGCAAAGAGCGGGAAAAACTGCAGGCCGATTATCAGAAACTGCGGGAAAATATTGTTGCCAGCCAGGACAAAGCCACGGTGAAAAATGGCGACAGCAAAATCAATTTATTGCGGGATGACAAAGGGATCAGTGTGTCAACCAATACGCAGGGTGGCCAGTTAGAAGTTGCCAGCAGTAAATCGGCCAAAGGCTTGTTGTTACCGGAAAAAATCGGCTCAGCTGCAGATGCCCGCGCTTTATTAAACGGCAATGAGCAACAAGCTGGTTCTTTGGCGAACGCCGAAAAAACCACCAACGCGACCACCAGCCGGTTAAAAGAAGCCGATAAAGATATCAGCAGCCGCCTGGAGACCAGCACAGCAGTGGCCAAATCGGTTAAACAGCTGGAAAACGCCAGAAATGGCGGCAATGCTTTATCTGCGGAGAGAGAACAACAAAAAGAAAAAGCACTGGAATTTGCCCGCTCTGCCGCTGAACGTGTTAAAACTCAGCTCGAAGGTTTATCCGGCAGCAGCAACAGCAAAAATACCAACAGCTTGTTTTCGTTATTAAATTAAGCGTAGGTCTCACTCAGGCACTATGCGTCCATCGTTGGGTCTGCCAGTGCCTCACAATAAAAACCAGGCGGCGATAAAAAGCCGCTTTCTTTTTTAGCTGAATAAGCAGATGCTGAGCCTTCTCAGTTAAAATTGTCGCAGCGCTACCCATCCAAAGAGTGTTTTATGAAACAAGCCATTGAAAGCTATCAACAACATCAGGTGCTTGGTCTGAACAGTAAAACACTGGAACAGCAAATTTTTGCCCGCTTGTGTTACCAGCTCAGCCATTGTCTGGCCGGTGATGATGAGTTTGTGTTGTTAAAAGTGATGGCCGATTGCCGGTTTTTTTGGGTGACCTTAAGAGCAAGGTTGCAAGATGACGAACATCCTTATCCGCTTGAATTAAGGCAGGATTTAATCAGTCTGGCTGACATTGTGTTACATGAGTTACTCAAAGACGCTGAGCAGGCAGATTTAAGCCTGGTGCTCGCCATCAGCCAGCAATTGGCCGATGCATTAAAAGCCTGAACCACTGCACAGTACTCAATCACCAAAAACCGGCTTATTTTGCCGTTTATCATTTAATTGCCCAGCCCAAACCAGCATCCGCTTAAGCTGTATCCAGTTGCCGAACACTACACCGGCATTCATCAACACAAACCCGGAGGATACAGAGATGGATCAATTATTGACTGCTTTTGAAGGTGCAAGTTTAGGTTTTTGGTTATGGTTTGTGCCAAGCTTTTTAGTGATTTGGTTTGTGCCTAGCCTGCTGGCTGTGTTTTATAACCGTGGCCATTTAAAACTGATTTTTCTGGCCAATATCCCGGCAGGGATGTCTTTTATCGCCTGGGGTGGTTGTATTGTCTGGGCGCTCACCGGCAAAGTGTGGCAAGGCAAAAAACGTCAGACAGCCGCGGCGGAGTAACATGCAATACAGCACAAGCGCAGCGGCAACCCGCTGCGACTGTGCTGCGCCAGATCAGAATAATGCGGCAAACTTTTGTTGTAATAAGGGTTTTAACGCAAAAGTAATCAATTTCCCCGCCTGCTCCAGATACAGCTTCTGCTGCTCTGTCCACACCATGGCAGCCCCCACCTGTTCACAACAAAAAACACCCACCAGCTGGCCGTTATAGCGGATCCCCACATCCAGCAATGAATAAATATCGTTGGGTTCAAAATAAAGTTCATTAAAACAGGAAGTTGCCGGATGTTCTGCCGCATAGGGTGCGTCGATACCGCCATCATCGCGCATGGCTTCAAAATACGGGGCAAAATCGTCTTCGTGTAAAGCAATGCCCTGATAATGCTCATCTTTAAGCGAGTCATACAGGTCAATAGCAATAATTTCCTGTAGCAGCGCATCTGAATACAACCAGAGACTGGCGCGGCTGCATCCCAATGCGGTGGTGATGGTCTGGGTTAACTGACGATAAAACTGATCCTGACTGATCTGTTGATCTTTAAAAGATTTAATCAGCAATAACAAACTGGTTTGGTCGTGCATGAAAAACTCCTTGTGAAGTATTACTGCAGGGTTGCCCTGAGCTTTGCAGGGCGACCTTCACAAGATAACCAGTGATCACAGATCTTGTCAGCAAAAAAGGCTAAATAATCATCAGCTTTGTTGCTGACGATACCATTCTCCTAAAATCAGGCTGGCTGCGACGCTGACATTCAGCGACTCTACTTTGCCTGAGCCCGGAATTTGCAGCGCTACATCGGTACTGTTGGCCACTTGTTTGGAAACACCATCCATTTCTTCGCCAAACACCACCACCACTTTGTTGCCAAGTTTGCTGTTGTATAAAGAAACGCCAGCGTGGCTTGACGTGGTGATCAGGCTATAACCCGCTTCTTTACAGAGTTTCAGCGCCAAAGGCAGATGATCACAAGCCAAACCCGCGACAAACTCAACACCACCTTCAGCTGTGCGGGCGGCGGCGCCGGATTGCAGTAAATCAGGTTGGGTCATAATGACACCCTGCACGCCAAAATGGGCGCAGCTGCGCACAATAGCGCCGAGGTTATGCGGATTCCCCACGCCATCAAGCGCGAGTAAACAGTCATGTTTTTTATGTTTATTGGCTGCCAGATAAGCCGCAAGTGTTTGTTCTGGCTTACGTTTTACGACAAACACCACACCACCGTGGTGTGAACTGCCGCTGATTTTTTCAAGCTCAGCGTTATCAACCAGATGATAGGCTTTTTTATTGGCCGCTAAATATTTCATTACATCGGCAAATTTAGCTGCCATGCCTGCTTCCAGATACATTTTGACCACAGCATCAGGCCGCTGCCGAAAACACACGCGGCAGGCGTTTTCGCCCTGAACTTTGGTTTCTTCCATTTTGTGCTGTTTCAGCACTGCCGCGCTTACAGTTTTAACCGCAGTCGCGTTGGCGGTTTTAAGCGCAGTCGCGGTATCAGCCTGCTGGCTTTTTGGCAGAGATGCCGGTTTTTTGCCGTTTTTCATCCAGGGCTTTTGCAATAAATTTTTGCCTGTTGCGGCATGTTCATGGCTCTGCTCTGCATTTCTTCTGGCCTGTTGTGGCGCTGGCGCCCGATCGTTTTTTTGCGCTGTGCGGTTATCTGCGGCATAACGCCCTGCTGGTTTTTTACCTTGTGGCCGACCTGATTTTGCTTCTGCTGACACAACCTGTTCCTTCACTAAGCGTTGGCACAGCTGCGGTGCCAACGTAAAAAAGCCGCCCTGAACGGCCGGAGTATGGCTTATTCTAACCTAATTGCCGGATGCGGCGAAGATTCAACTTGAGTTTGCCGCCTGAAGCAGTAAGCTGGCGGGCTTTTTTGTATACTAACGGCCAGTTTTGCGCCCGGAGCCTTATTTTATGCTGAGTTATCGCCACAGCTATCACGCCGGTAATCACGCTGATGTGATTAAACATCTGGTCGAAGTTGCTATCATTCTGTATTTAAAGAAAAAAGATAAGCCGTTTTGTTACCACGACAGCCACGCTGGTGCTGGCTTATATAGTTTGGCGGCTGAACAAGCGCAAAAAACCGGTGAATTTAAAGACGGTATCGGCCGCTTAATGACCAAAGCGCAACAAGGCTCTTTTCAAAGCCCGGCACTGAACGCCTACCTTGATTTGATTAAAGAGTTGAACCCAGACGGCAATTTAGCTTTTTATCCCGGCTCCCCTGCCATAGCGAAAATGTTATTAAGGGCCACTGACAGCATTCAGGCCACTGAATTACATCCAACCGACTTCCCGTTATTGCAGGCACAATTTTTAAAACGTGGTTTTAGCCGCATCG
>JAYRUI010000101.1:0-8157 GCA_041919175.1 Rheinheimera sp.
GTGTTTTTTAGTCTGGTGATTGCTGTGTTAAACGGCTCAGGTTTTGCGTTGTTGTGGCCTGAACATCCGGAAGTGAATCAGGCAATTTTTTATCTGGCCGTTGGCGCTTGCCTGGCATTTTTAAGCCTGGCCACCCACGCCATGCTAAATGAAGCACGGCCTGCGCTGTTATGGCTGAATGTATTGGCTTCTGCCCTGCTGTTATTCAGCCCTTTATATATCGAATTTTCCGACAAATTGCTGCTGTTGCTGCTGGTATTGGCATGGGTGATGGGCAGTAATTTATTGCAGGTATTGGCGCATACCTTTAGTGGCAGACCACGCGCCCGCACTTTCAGCCTGAGCTGGTTGTTGTTTTTTGCCGCCAGTCTGGTGCTGCTGATGGCCCAGCTGGGTTATATGGCCGACACCAAAATCTGGCAGTACCTGCTGATTGGCTCTGTGGTGTGCAGTATGGCGTTGATGAGTTATGGCCTGGCGCAGCGCATGCAGCAAGTTACTGAAGAAAGCACTTTAGCGCACCAGCAAGCTATTAATACGCTGAAACAATATTACGATATTTACCACAATGCAGTGGAAGGTATGTTTACTACCACACTGGATGGCCAGCTGATTGCCGCCAACCGTTCTTTGTTAACTATTTTGGGTTATCAGGAACTGAGTCAGATGGAACAGGACGTGAAGAACTACAGCATGGGTAAGTTTTACGCCAATCCGGATGACCGCCTGCATATGGTGCGTCAGTTGCAACACAGCAATAACCAGAGTTTTGAATTGCGCGGCCTGCGTGCCGACGGTACGCCGTTCTGGGCTTTAATGTCGGCCAGATTAGCCCACAATAATCAGGGTGAAGCTTTTATTCATGGTTCAGTGGTGGATATTACGGAACAAAAAATCAATCACGAACAACTGGCTTATCTTGCCTCGCACGACCCCCTCACCGGCCTGTACAACCGCCATCATTTTGCCTTACTGGCACAGCAGGCCTGGCACAGGTTGCAGATGGAGCAACAAACCAGCGCCATTTTATATATCGACATTGACCAGTTTAAGCTGGTGAACAGTACCTGTAACCATAGTGCCGGTGACGCTTTATTGTTGCAAATCAGCGATCAACTCAAACGTGCCTTGGGTTCACATGGCATTTTGGCAAGATTGGGTGGTGATGAATTTGCCGTGTTATTGCCTGGCAAAACTGCGCAGGAGGCCTTTGCCGTGGCTTATAACCTGCTGGAAGTGGTGAAAGAATTCCGTTTTTTCTGGCAGGACAGCTTATTCAGCATCAGCGTCAGTATTGGCATGAGTGAAATTGGCACTGATGATTTATCGGCCGAACAAAGTATTAAAAAAGCCGACTCTGCCTGTTTTGTTGCCAAAGAAAAAGGCCGCAACCGCATTCATTTATTCCACCCGGATGATGACGAACTGCAGAAACAACAAGCCGAAATTCAGTGGGTGCAAATTTTACAACGGGCGTTAGAACAAGACAGTTTTGTGTTGTATATGCAGACCATTCAGGCCATTCAGCTGCCGGAAAACGTCAACAATTACGAGTTATTGCTGCGCCTGAAAGGCGAAGACAACAGCATTATTGCGCCTGGCAATTTTTTAAGTTCAGCCGAGCGTTATGGCCTGATGCCACAAATTGACCGCTGGGTTATTCGCAACTATTTCCGCTGGCTGGCGCAGCACCCACAACATTTACAACATTTAGGCCATTGCAGCATTAACCTGTCGGGCGCTTCGCTGGTCGACCCTTTGTTTAAATCTTATGTACTGGGGTTATTCAGCGAATACAAAATACCGCCGCGTCATATCTGTTTTGAAATTACCGAAAGTATGGCCATTCTGAATCTGCAAAATACGCTGGATTTTATTCATCATTTCAGAAGCTTAGGTTGCCGTTTTGCACTGGACGATTTTGGCAGTGGTTTTTCATCTTATGGGTATCTGAAAAACTTTCCGGTCGATTACATAAAAATTGACGGCAACTTTGTGCGCGATTTATTAACCGACAAATTCGACCGCGCTATTGTGAATTCCATTCACGATGTGGCCGCCGCCATGGGCATTATGACAGTGGCGGAATATGTCGAAAGCCTGGATATACTGCAACAACTCAGAGTCATGGGCGTGGATTATGCTCAGGGTTATGGCATTGCCAAACCTAAACCGCTCAGTGAGCTCTGAGCCTCTTGCTGATCGCTGTGTGACCTCAGTACAATACGCGCCCCAACTGAGGTAGCCCTATGCAACGTTTAAAACAATTGTCCCTAGAGGTAGAACAGGTGTTCGCCGACATTGGCCAGTCTTATGCCCAATATCAGCGTGACCGCGGATTATTCTGCCGCTCAGGTTGTGGTGAATGTTGTTTGCACCCGGGCATCGAAGCCACAGTGCTGGAAATGTTGCCGCTGGCCTACAGCCTGCTGGACGAAGGCAAAGCCGAAAGCACGCTGGATGCCTTAGCCAACCACGAGCAAGACGGCTGCTTTTTTTATCAGCGTCACTCAAGCGACGGCAAAATGGGCCAATGTAGTGTCTATTTAAAACGCCCTGGCATTTGCCGTTTATTCGGCGCCGCCGGTTATAACGGCCGCGAAGGTGAAGTGTTGTTGTCGGTGTGTAAAAACATTAAAGCCGACCACCCTGTGGCTTACGCAGATACCTTAATAGCGCTCGAATCAGACCCGCCACCGATGATCCGCAACGGCAAAGAACAAATCCGCCAGATTGACTATGAGCTGGGTGGGTTAAATTTCCCGATCAACGAAGCCATGCGCCAAGCTTTGGAAAAAGTATTGTTTGAGCAGTATTACGCCGGTTTAGCGGAATAACATTGCATCTTCAGGGCTGCTGCTTTTTGGCAGCAAGCCCGACCGTCCCCCCCCTGAAAACCCTGCGGCATATCACTGCAACAGTCTGAGGGTGTGAATGTCTTTTTCCACCGTAAAAGTGCTGTAAAGCAGCTTAGGTGCACCTGGATCAGAAATATCGATATCTGATATATCGATATCTGCAATACCCCGGCTTGATAACCTGATGCTGCTGATCTTCCTTACATCCCGACCGGCAAAAGCAAAAAACCAGATTTCAGCTTCCTCAGTTTTTGATAGGGCCGAGCCTGATTGCGCAGCCTTTGATTGCACGGCGCTTAGCAGTAAATAAACACCGTTATTTTTGGCAAAATGCCGCAAAATTTGTTTATTTTCAGGTGCGTGAAATAACACTCCCCCTTGAGCATCCAGCAACTGCTGCTGGCTTACCTGATAGCGCTGGTGCTGGTGATACAGCAGATGTTCGGCGCTGACACTCTGTTTTTGCGCCGCTGTTGCCATATCAAACGTAATCCAGCGCTGGAGCTGCTGCGACTGCTGCACCAGCAATAACCGCTCTGGTTGCGCTAACCACTGGCGTGGTTGACCTATCACCGCATCAAAATACCGGACTTCGGGCTGCGTCGTCGTTAACTCAAGCAACACTAAGCGCTCATTTCTGGCAAAGGCCAGTTGTTTGCCATCGGGCGACCACAAAGGCTGTGACAAAGCCAGATGCTGCTCCGGATTGTGATAAACCAGCTGCTCAGTGTTGCCCTCGATATCCAAGACAAAAATCTGACTCCAACCGTTTTTGTTTGACACATAAGCCAGCATGTTGCCATCCGGCGACACACTGCCTTGCCAGTCATGTGCAGTGGCGGAAGTGAGCTGCGTTTTTTTCTGGCTGAATAAATCCAGGCTGTAAATATTTCCTTTGATTTTCGCCTGGCTATAACTTAACAACAGACCATCGGGCGACAGCACCGGATAATGAATAAAAGCGTAATTTTCAAAAGCCAGCCTGACGAGTTCCTTGTCACTGTCTAAATAAAACAACGCCTTGCCGTCACTGAGCAGGTAACCTTTTGCGGTGCTGTGGTAAACAATAAAATACCAGTTGGCGTCCAGCGTTTTATAGTCGGTCAATTCGGCGCCATTTTTAGCCAACAATTTGATTTGCGAACGTTTTTCATCGTCAAAACCCAATAAAGTGAGGTGATTAGTGTCTGCAGCAGGCGCAATACGATAAGGCGAAAACTGCTGCGTTGGCACATACAACAAATCGACCTGACCTGAGGTTAAATCGGCTTTAAACAACCTTTGTTCACCCTGCTGCAAGGCCAAAAAATACAACGCATCGTCTGCAGCAACAAAGGGGTTCAGTAATTTGCTGCCCGATAACGAAAAATGCCTGACGTTTGAGTGCAGCTGATAGTCATCCGACAACCACAAACTGGCAAAATGCAGCGCATTGTCCTGCTCTGTGGCAACCACCAGTTGTGGATCCAGATGTTCTGTCGTTGCTGTTGCAGCTGGCACAAAACTAAAAAATTTAATCTGTGCTTTTGTTTGATATAACAGCCGATGCTGCTGCCTGTTGGTTGGCGCCAGCCATAACTCAGTGTTGCCAGACGCTGTTGCCTCTTTGACATACACAATAGCTTTGCCGTCGGACGTAAACTGGCTAAATGATTCCTGCTCTTTTGTGGCCGTCAGCGGTTGTAAGTCTGCCACTGCCCATTGAGCCTTTGCATCTGCTGCAGCTGCCAGATCCGTCGGCCAAAACGCAGCATACAGCCCCCAACATCCACCACAAAGCAGCAGGCAAAAAACGTAGGTCCACCATGGCGCACGGCTTGCCGGTAAAGGCTGTGCCGCTGTTTCGCTTGCTTCGGCCCCCGGCAATGGCGTTATAGCGCTTGTTTCCCCGAGCAAGGCAACTTTGGCATGTAATGAATAACCGCGCTTGGGATGGGTTTTGATCAATAATTTGTGGTGATCCTGAAAAACATTACGTAATTGATTCACAGAACGCCTGACGGCAACAGGGCTATAAACCGACCTTGGCCACACCAGCGCAAATATCTGTTCGGCACTGATGGCCTCCCCGACACAGCTGGCCAGCACCAGCAATACATCCATCACTTTGGGTTCCAGTTTCTGTACGCTGCCGGCTAAAAACACTTCACCTGTGGACGGCAAAATGCGCTGGCCATTCAGGCTAAAACCAGCGCGCAGTGCTGTGATTGCCATTGTAGTGTCCGGGAGCACAGATACAGCCTTATTCACCGGTGTCGCTTCAACAAGAGCCAAATCTTTGATTTCCTTATTTTTATAGTTCCGAATCATTTCCGTACAAAAACAGACGTTTTTCTTTATCGCTTCGCATCAACATTACCCCAACACTGGGGCTGCTGTGTTTCCCCGGCGGCAGCAACCGCAACTATGGCGAAACAGCATCATTCACCATTATTCAACAACTTCACAAGAGAGCCTTATGATAACTGCAGGATCAACACTAAAACACCTGTCTGCGGTTTTGTCTGTTGCCTTGCTGCTGATGCTGTTTATCAGCAGCCCAAACAGCAATGCGCAAAGCAACAACAACCAAAACAGCAACGACAACACAACCCGCCTCTATCAACACAAAATTGATGCAGCCATTCAGATGCTGCAAAGTACTGATCCGGACGCGGTGAGCCGTTACATTGACGCCGAACTGCACCCCGACACTTTAAAAAGTTTTGGCGGTGACGGCAGAGAACGCTATATCGCTTATATCAGTGATATCAAACTATTCCATGGCGCCGTCAGCCTGCTGTCTTATGACAAGTTGCCTGATGAACAGCCTGGCTCTGGCCCTTTGCAACTCTCAGCCAGGGTTAAATCCACCAATACCGAGCTGGATTATCTGCTGCGGCTCAACCTGTCGGCAGAGGCGCCTGTTAAAGTTACCGATATTGATATTGTTTTTGCCAGAACACCGCCAGCAGCAAACAGCGCAGTGGATAAGCTGGACAAACAACAACTGGCGCAGCAACTGTCGGCTTATGTCGATCGACTGGCACAACGCGGTGTTTTTTCCGGTGTGGTGTTGTTGGCTGACCAGAACGGGGTGCTGTATCAAAGCGCCAAAGGCATGGCCGATTTGCGTTATCAGGTACCCAATAATACCGACACCAAATTTAACCTGGCTTCTATGAATAAAATGTTTACTGCAATCAGTATATTGCAGCTTGCTGAAGCCAAAAAACTGTCATTAACCGACCCACTGGTCCGTTATATTGACCCGGCACTTTTTGCCAAAGGCGATTTTGACCAGATCACCCTACAACAATTGTTAAGCCACACTTCCGGTCTTGGCTGGCCAGCTTATCCCGATACCCATCCAAATAATGTAAGAAACTTAAATGACTATCGCCCTTTGCTAAAACATCTGCCATTAAATGCCAAACCAGGCAGCCGTTTTGGCTACAGCAATGAAGGGATGTTGCTGCTGGGCATGGTGATTGAAAAGGTATCAGGCCTGTCTTACGACGACTATGTGCAACAGCATATTTATGCCAAAGCTGGCATGACACAAAGCGGCAACTTTGATATCGACGGTGTCACTGCCAATATGGCGATGGGTTATTTTTATTCACAACAACTCAAAAGCATGCAAAGCAACTGGTTTATTCACGGCATTAAAGGCAATGCCGCCGGGGGTGGTTACTCCACCATCCACGACTTACACAAATTTGCCACAGCTTTGACCGGCTATCAGTTGTTATCGCCTGAGCTGACCCAACTGGCCTACAGTGCCAAACCCGAACTGAATTCGCCCAATTATGGTTATGGTTTTTCGGTGCGAAGCACACCAAATGGCCGGGTGGTTGGTCATGCCGGAGATTTTATTGGCGTCAGCTCAGCACTGCGGATTTATTTAGATAAAGGTTTCACCCTGGTGGTATTGGCCAATCAGAGTTTTGCCAGCGAACCCGTGATCAACAAAACAGATTTATTGCTGCAACAGCTGTAAGCGCCATATCACAACGGGTCAACAACAATAAACAGGCGCTGCTGTTAGACAAGCTGCGCCTTTGAGCACACAGGTCTGGTCTTTTTTAAACCAGCCAAACACTTATGGTTCGTTGTCATAAACAATATACCAATCATGTTTGAGCGCTTTGGTAAAATAAATACGTTGTTTTACATCACGTTTTTCGTTTAAGTGTTGCTCAGCAATAAAAGGCGATTTTTCCTGCGGTTGGTAAGCAAAATACATCGCCTGTCCTTCGCCGCCAAACCAGACACCCCATTCCGTCAGATAAATACTGCAAGCCGGGCCTTCTAAGCCAAAACTTTCAAAACCGGTGTCAGCCAACAATAATTCTATTTGTCTGAAACTGGCGGTATCAGCCGCCGCATAATCCACATAGTCACCGGGTTGGTAGGAATACAGCTTCTTTTTGGTGTTGTCGGATAAACCACAAATCCGCTTAGAGAGTTCAATCAACTGTGGCTGATATTGCACAAACTTCTGTTCCATCTCCGGCACGTCTGCTCTTGGCATACACCCCGCTAAAACACTGCATAACAACAGATAAAACGCTGTTCTCATTTGCAAAAGTTGGCTCCTTGCCTGTACTTTTATAAAAGATTTTACATCAATGGCTATAAGAGGCCGCCCACAACGGCACAACAACAAAGGTTGCAGGCGCTTATCAAACTTTAAGGTTCGTTTTGATATTGAATATACCAGCCATGTTGCAGTGCTTTAGTAAAATGAATGGGCTGCTTAAGATCACGTTGTTCAATATGATGTATTTCCTCGATATAAGGTTGTGGGTTTTGTGGCTGATAAGAAAACCACATAGCCTGCCCATCACTAGCAAACCAAAGATTCCATTCAATCAGAGCAATACTACATGGGGGACCTTGCAATATAAATTCATCAAAACCGACATCTGCCAATAGCTGTTCTATTTTTTGTAAAGATTCAGTATCAACCGAAGCAAAATTGATATAGTCCCCCAGCTTATATAGATGTATTTTCTGTTGGGTTTTGTCCGATAAACCACAAATCAACTTTGAGAGTTCAATAAACTGTGGCTGATACTTCGCAAACTTTGCTGCCATCTCCGGCACGTCGGCCAGCGGCATACACCCGGTTAAAAAAGTAACAAACATCAGACAATAAAAAGACTTTTTCATTTGTTTTGGCTCCTTGCCTGCATTCCATGCCCACAATGGGCTGCGGATCTTCATAGCCGATGCACTTCAATTGCTTCGCTGGACAGCAGCTGATATCCGGCATTCTTTTATGAAAAAACCCGCCTTTGCAAATCCTTTTAAA
>JAYRUI010000102.1:0-8073 GCA_041919175.1 Rheinheimera sp.
CCATTCTAAGTGCTATTGGTAAACAGTCCCCAGACATTAACCAGGGTGTCGATAAAAAAGATCCGCGTGAACAAGGCGCTGGCGATCAGGGTTTAATGTTTGGTTATGCCAGCAATGAAACTGACGTATTAATGCCTGCCCCAATCACCTATTCACACCGTCTGGTGCAGCAACAGGCTAAAGTGCGTAAAGACGGCACACTGCCGTGGTTACGTCCTGATGCCAAATCTCAGCTGTCATTTATTTATGAAAACGGCAAGCCGGTGGGTATTGATGCTGTGGTGTTATCAACCCAGCACTGCGACACCATCTCTACACCGGATTTACGCGAAGCCGTAATGGAACACATTATTAAACCGGTGTTACCATCAGAATGGCTGAATAAAAACACCAAGTTTTTTATCAACCCGACCGGTCGTTTTGTAATTGGTGGCCCTATGGGCGACTGTGGTCTGACTGGCCGCAAAATCATTGTGGACAGCTACGGTGGTATGGCGCGTCACGGTGGTGGTGCTTTCTCTGGTAAAGATCCATCGAAAGTTGACCGCTCAGCTGCTTATGCTGCCCGTTATGTGGCAAAAAACATCGTGGCTGCCGGCCTTGCCGAACGTTGTGAAATTCAGGTGTCTTATGCCATTGGTGTTGCTGAACCAACGTCTATCAGCGTTGAAACTTTTGGCACCAGCAAATTAAGCGAAGATCAGCTGATTGCGATGATCCGCCGTCATTTTGACCTGCGCCCTTATGGCCTGATTGAAATGCTCGATTTAGAACGTCCAATCTACCGCGCCACTGCCGCTTATGGTCACTTCGGCCGTAACGAGTTCCCGTGGGAACAAACCAATAAAGCAGCTGCACTGCGTGCTGACGCTGGTTTGTAATTAATTGCCAAAGAGCCACTGACAGTAATGCCAGCGGCCTGCTAAGCAGCAAAAAGGAGAGCCCATGCTCTCCTTTTTCTTGCGGCGAAAAAATACAATTCAGTCACAAATCTTCATCAAATCAAAGGTTTTAGTTGCGTTAAAAGTCAGATGTTTTTATAACAGTGGCTGAAAAAGCATCTGACTTTGTCTTTGCAGCAACACTTAAAAGGAAAAAATATGTCTGCATCAACACCTGCTTCGACGCCCCCACAGACCGACAATAAGCAAGGCTGGCTGAACCGCAGCCTCAATGCTATTGAACGGGTGGGTAACAAATTACCAGACCCGGCGTTGCTGTTTGCGTTATTTATGGCTGCCGTCTGGGTGATTTCCTGGGCTTTATCGGGCGTGACTTTTGCTGAAATAGACCCAAGAACAGGCCAGCCAATTCAAATTATTAACTTACTGGAAGGCAGTGCTTTTACCGGTTTTATGGCAAAAATGGTCAGCACTTTTGTCAGTTTCCCGCCGCTGGGTGTGGTGCTGGTGGCCATGTTAGGTTTAGGGGTTGCTGAATACACAGGGTTTATTAACGCCGGCTTGCGCTCTATTTTATCTTTTACACCAAAAATGCTGCTGACCCCTGTGCTGATTGCCGTGGGTATTTTAAGCCATGTGGCCGTTGATGCCGGTTATGTACTGGTGATCCCGCTGGGCGCTGTTATTTTTTATGCCGCTGGCCGCCATCCACTGGCTGGTATTGCCGCCGCTTTTGCCGGGGTTTCCGGTGGCTTTTCTGCGTCGCTATTTGTTCCGAGTAGCTTAGACCCACTGCTTGCCGGTTTAACTCAGGCCTCTGCGCGTTTATCAGCTGATCCTGCTGCTGCGAGCCTTGTGATCAACCCATTGAATAACTACTTCTTTACCACCGCCTCTGCCTTTTTAATTATTCTGGTGGGCTGGTTTTTAACAGACAAAGTGATTGAACCAAGGCTTAAACACACTGCTGTGGATGGTGATCCTGCCACCTTGCCAAGCATGGAGCAGTTGCAACCGCAGGAGCGTAAAGGTTTACGTTTTGCCATGTTGTCGATGTTGCTTGCCGCTGCAGCTTTAATTGTGTCTGCATCCTTTGAAGGCTCGGCCTGGCGCGGCACGGACGGCACCTTAACCCACAGCACTGCGCCTTTGATGCAGTCTATTGTTGCCCTTATTCTGGTGTTTTTCTTAATTCCCGGGGTGGTTTATGGTTATGTGGCTGGTACAGTCAAAACCCACAGAGACGTGATTCAGGGCATGAGTAAGGCCATGAGCGGCATGGGTTATTACATTGTGATGGCTTTTTTCTGTGCCCAGTTTATTTATGCTTTTGGTCAATCAAACCTGGGTGCGCTTTTTGCCATTAAAGGCGCCAATGCATTAAAAGAAATGGCACTGCCGCTCGGCATCACTTTGATGGGGATTGTGTTGTTAACAGCAACGGTGAACTTGCTGGTCGGCTCTGCTTCAGCCAAGTGGGCGCTGATTGGTGCCGTCATGGTGCCTATGCTGATGCAACTGGGTGTTTCACCGGATCTGACCCAGGCCGCTTACCGTGTTGGAGATTCGTCCACTAATATCATCACACCGTTAATGCCGTATTTCCCGCTGATTGTGGTGTTTTGCCAGAAGTACGTAAAATCTACCGGCATTGGCACCCTGATCGCCCTGATGTTACCGTTTTCGGTGACATTACTGGTGCTGTGGACCGCCTTTCTGTTGGGCTTCTGGGCTTTGGATTTACCGCTTGGTATCGGCTCAAGCTACACTTTCCCTGCCAGCAACAGCTAAGGTTTTAAGGTGATAAAAAAGGCGCTTCAAGCGCCTTTTTTATTTGTAAATCAAACACTCGGTCTGCAAAACATAGCGTTAACGGCCATCACCTTGCCAGCGGAATAACCAGGCCGACAATAACAAAAACGTCACTGTCATCATGCTTAATATGCCAAGCGGATAATGGAGCTCAGACAAGGTAGCACCATCGGTCATAATAGCGCGGGCAGCTGCCACCAAATGCGTCAGCGGTAATATATCCGCCAGCACCTGCAACACTTTGGGTGCACCTTCCAGGCTAAACCAGACGCCAGATAAAATCATCATGGGCCAGCTGGCCATATTCAGCATGCCGCCGGTCAGCTCTTCAGAGCGTGAGCGACAGGCAATCAGTAAACCCAACGAAATCATTGCCATAGCGCCAAGCAGGGTCACCAGCAATAAATCGAGGTAACTGCCAAGCATCATAAAATCAAACAACAAATCGCAGCCGATATAAATAGCCGCTGCAACAACCAGCACAATACCCAAGCGTGACAGCACCTGAGCGCTGACAAATTCAAAGGGCGTTAAAGGTGTGGCCTGCAGGCGTTTTAACACTGAGTTTTTCCGGTAACGCACCAGCACATAACCCACGCCAAATAAACAGCTGAACATCATATTCATGCCCAGAATGCCGGGCAGTGCCCAGTCGACATAACGGATATTACGCCCTGTGACTGTTTCTTTTTGCGCCGAAGGCAAACTTTGCAGTAGCAGTTTTTCTGCCAGATAACCTTTGGCCGAATTGTCATTCAGCCAATAGCGGTTGTGCGCAAAATCGACCAATAAATCCAGCTGATGATGTTGTAACTTTTTCAGCGCCTGCTGTTGCTGCGAATACACCACAAACTCGAGATACCGGGTTTGTAAAAAGGGTTGGCTGTTTTTATCCAGCAAATTTTCCTGTTGTAGCACGCCAATTTTAAATTCGGCTTTATTATCATTGCCAAACATCACCGCAAACCCCGCCACCAACAGCACCGGAAAAATAAAGTTCCAGGCAAGGGAGGACTTATCGCGCCAGAATTCCAGATTACGCGCTTTAAACACTGCGATAAAACGTCGAAATTGCATGGGTAAACTCCCCAAAGATGCCTGCTGAATAATTGAATTCACTGATAGTTAATGTTCCAGGTTTGGCGAACAACCACAAATGCAGCGCTTTTATCAGGCTGCCAGACTATGGCCGGTGAGTTTTAAAAATAAATCATCCAGATTGGCCGATTTAATAAATAAACCTTCCAGCGATATGCCCTGCTGCAACAGCAACACCAGGGTTTGTTCCACGTCAGGGCTACTGATTTGCACATATCCACCACCCCGGCTGATGCTGGCATTTACCGGTAATTGTGGCTGTTGCCCTCTGTCGGGTAGTCGCATAATAGCGCCGCTAAAATGCTGCGTGAGCAAGGCTTCCGGAGTGTCCAGCGCAATAATACGGCCTTTATCCATGATCAGGATGTCATCACAAAGCTGCTCAGCTTCATCCATATAATGGGTGGTTAAAATAACAGTGCGGCCTTGCTGTTTAATTTGTTCAATCAGCTGCCAGAAGTTGCGTCTGGCATGGGGATCAAGACCAGTGGTGGGTTCATCCAGAAAGATGATCTGTGGATTATTCACCAGCGCTAATGCCAGCAATAAACGCTGACGCTGACCACCGGATAACTTGCGATGGTCCCTGTGCAACAGTTCGGCTAAATCACAAAGACCTATCAGCTCCTGTAAATCAGCCGGCTCTGGATAAAAAGCCGCAAACAGTTCCAATGTCTCTTTAACCGTTAAAAAATCCTGCAACGCCGTTTGCTGAAACTGCACGCCCAGCGCGCTGAAATCGGCTTTAGTGGCTTTGTTGCCATGATAAAAAATATCACCGCTGTCAGCGTCAACAAGCCCTTCCAGCATTTCAATTGTCGTGGTTTTTCCGGCACCATTGGGCCCCAACAAGCCAAAACAACGGCCTTGTTTCACACTGAAACTCACGCCGTCTACTGCAGTGACATCACCATACTGTTTTTTCAGCTCACGCACTTCCAGCACTATGGTCATTATTTCTCCCACCCCTTTCATTCCAAAGTTTATGTTATACCCTTCAGTCCGGCTGCCTGCTACCATAGTGCTTTTATTTTGCGGAGCTTGTATGCGCATTCCGAGAATTTATCAGCCTGGCAGCTTACAACCGGGCGCAGAAACTGAACTTAGTGACGATGCAGCCAACCACGTTGGCCGCGTGCTGCGGATGCAAAGCGGCGCTGAACTGAGCCTGTTTAATGGCGATGGTTTTAATTATGCGGCGCAAATCATTGAAACCGGTAAAAAAAATGTGCGGGTGAAAGTTGTAGCCGCAAACGCCAATCCGGTGGAGTCGCCGCTGCGTATTCATTTGGGTCAGGGTATTTCCCGTGGCGACAGAATGGATTTTGCTATTCAAAAAGCAGTTGAGCTTGGTGTCAGTGAAATTACCCCACTTTTTACTGAACGTTGTGGCGTTAAGCTGGATGCGGAACGCTTGCAAAAACGCACGGAACAATGGCAAAAAATCGCTATCAGTGCCTGTGAACAAAGTGGCCGGAGTGTGGTACCAACTGTGCATCCGGCGCTCAATCTGGACAAATGGTTAGCACAACACACAAATGAGCTGAAACTAACCTTGGATCCGTGGGCCAAAGACACCATTAAGACGTTAACGCCGGTGTCGGCACTGCGGCTGGTCATCGGCCCTGAAGGTGGATTTAGTGACCGTGAAGTTGAGCTCACTACCCAGGCAGGTTTTGTTGCAATGCAACTCGGCCCCCGTGTACTTCGTACCGAAACAGCAGCCCTTACCGCCATCAGCGCTTTGCAGCTGCAGATGGGTGATTTAGCCTGACGGCCTTTTTCAGAAGGAACATATTTTGTTAAAACTCGGCATAGTGATGGACCCGATTTCGGCCATTAACATTAAAAAAGACTCCAGTTTTGCCATGTTATTACAGGCTCAGGCCCGTGGTTATCAGCTGCATTATATGGAAATGGCTGACTTATACCTGCTGGACGGCCAGGCCCGCGCCAGTACCCGTTTACTCAGCGTTGAACAAAATCCACAGAGCTGGTACCAGTTTTTTGGTCAACAAGATATCGCCTTGTCTGAGCTTGACGTGATTTTAATGCGTAAAGATCCGCCTTTTGATACCGAATATATTTACGCCACTTATATTCTGGAACGCGCGGAAGACGAAGGCACTTTAATCGTCAACAAACCACAAAGCCTGCGCGATGCCAACGAGAAGCTTTATACCAGCTGGTTTGCAGCGCACACCCCCAAAACTTTGGTCAGCCGTGATGCGGCAAGGTTAAAAGCATTTTATCAGCAAGAGCAGGATGTGATTTTAAAGCCGCTGGATGGCATGGGCGGCGCTTCTATTTTCCGCTTAAAACCGGATGACGCCAATGTCAGCGTCATTATTGAAACCCTGACCGAACACGGCAGCCGTTATGCCATGGCCCAACGTTTTATTCCGGCCATTAAAGAAGGCGATAAAAGGGTGCTGGTTGTGAATGGTGAGCCTGTGCCATATTGCCTGGCCCGTATTCCGGCCAGTGGCGAAACACGTGGCAATCTTGCTGCCGGCGGCCGGGGCGAAGCCAGACCCCTTTCTGAAAGCGATTGGGCTATAGCCCGTGCTGTGGGCCCTACCCTCAAGGCCAAAGGACTGATTTTTGTCGGCCTTGATATCATTGGCGACAAACTGACTGAAATTAACGTCACCAGCCCCACCTGTATCCGGGAAATTGAAGCTGCCTTCCCTGTCAGCATTACCGGACTATTATTTGATGAGATTGAAAAAATTCTGACGGCAAAACAACGATAAAACGGAGAAGCTGATGAATGACTCAACAATGCAAAGTTTACAAAATCACCTGCTGATTGCGATGCCTTCAATGGATGACCCGATGTTTGGCCGCAGCGTCACTTATATCTGCGAGCATAATCAGGACGGCGCTATGGGTATTGTCATTAATCACCCGATGCCGCTGAAAGTGGCGGAGCTGTTAAACCAGCTTGATATCGACTACAACGCCACAAGTAAAGCCGCAGATGCACAGGTGTGTGCCGGCGGCCCGGTACAACATGACCGTGGTTTTGTGTTGCATACGCCAAAAGCCGGTTTTGCCAGCAGCCTGCAACTGACCGATGAGCTGATGGTCACCACCTCCAAAGATATTCTGGAGCAGCTGACCTCCGACAATGCACCGGAGAAATTTATTCTGGCTTTAGGTTATGCCGGCTGGAGTCCTGGACAACTGGAACAAGAGCTGGCTGACAATTCCTGGCTGGTGGTGCCAGCCGACAACCAGATTATTTTTGACTTATGCCATGCCGAAAAATGGCAAAGCGCCACCCAAAAACTGGGCATTCAAGCCTGGCAACTGAGCCCCCAAGCAGGACACGCCTGATGAGCGACAGCGGTAATATTTTAGCTTTTGATTATGGTTTAAAAAGTATTGGTGTTGCCATTGGTCAGCGCCTGACCGGCAGCGCCAGCACGCTCAAAGCGCTTAAAGCACAGGACGGCATACCGGACTGGACACAAATTGAAAAGCTGCTTGCTGAGTGGCAACCGGCTTTTGTGGTGGTCGGTTTGCCCCTGAATATGGACGGCACAGAACAGCCGTTTACTGCCCGTGTGCATAAATTCTGCAACCGGCTGCATGGCCGTTTTGGCGTTAAGGTGCTGACGCAGGACGAACGTTTAACCACAGTAGACGCCAGAGCAGATTTATTTGCTCAGGGTGGTTTTAAAAAACTCAGCAAAGATGCAGTGGATTGCTGGTCAGCCAAATTGATACTGGAGAGCTTCTTTGACAATCATCCTGCCTGACGATGGCTTTGCGCCTACCTTAGATCACGGCGACGGTACTGTGCCTTTGGGTTATTACCGTCATTACAAAGGCAATTTGTATCAGTTGACCGCTATTGCCACTCATAGCGAAGAGCAGCAGCCATATGCGGTGTACCGTGCGTTGTATGGCAATTATGATTTGTGGGTAAGGCCACTGTCGATGTTCACGGAGAACGTTAGTATTCAGGGTGAAGAAGTGCCCAGATTTCAGTTTATCGGCACAGAAAAACCAGCGGGTCTTTAAGCCCTGTTTTCAAATCTGCATCAAACATATCGCCGCTCATTGCTGCTGCATTAGCGGCATACCGTACCTCCTGTACATCGCCGCTAATCGCTCCTGCATTGGCGGCATACCGTACTTCCTGTACATCGCCGCTAATCGCTCCTGCATGAGCGGCATACCGTACTTCCTGTACATAAAAGCAAAAAGGCAGCCGAAGCTGCCTTTTTTATCCACAACAACTTTTAGTCGT
>JAYRUI010000103.1:0-8019 GCA_041919175.1 Rheinheimera sp.
TCAAAACCGATCTCTGGCCGGAAGATAAAACTATATCGCCACAAAACGTAATAAATTACAACCAGATAGACGCATATAGCCGGATGGAAGCCTGTATGGCTTTTATGTTATCTTGCCGCCTGATTGTGGGTTTCAGAGTAAGCAAATGGCAGAAACTGATACAAAAAGCGTTTTAAGGCTGGTCAAAGCGCATCAACACCGGTGTTTGTGCTGGCGCCCGGCTGCCGCTTCGGCACTGCTTTTTTTGTTGGCGGCCTGCAGCACCCTGTTTCAACCTGCTGCAGTAAAACCCGTGCAGCTGCATATAAAGCCTCATGCGTCAGCAAACCAAAACAACAGAATACGTTTTATTGTGCTGCATTACACCGCCGGCGATTTTGCCAGGTCCTTGCAGGTGTTAACGCAAAAATCCGACAATCCTGTCAGCAGTCATTATCTTATTCCTGAATCTTTTGATGCCAGTTATGGCGATAAAAAACTGCAGGTGTATCAGTTGGTCGCAGAATCTGAACGCGCCTGGCATGCCGGCGAAAGTGCGTTTGAAGACCGGCAGAATTTAAACGATCAATCTATTGGCATTGAACTGGTGAACCGCGGCCATTGTGTCAGTCAGACAGAGCCAGAGATAGAAACAGTGCAGCAACAACTAACAGAAAACCAGCCCGCTGAACAACAGACAAGAAAAACCACTACACAAAACACTGAACAACAACCCACGGCCACACAGCGTCTTGCAGAGGCGCAGCTGTGCCTGACTCCGGATTTTGACCCGGCGCAGATGCAGTTATTGGCGTTGCTGCTCAAAGATATTCTCAAACGTTACCCTGACATCAGCCCTACACGCATTCTGGCACACAGCGACATTGCGCCGGCCAAAAAACAAGACCCGGGAGCCCGTTTTCCCTGGCAGTGGCTGGCACAACAAGGCATTGGCGCTTGGTATGACGAAGAAACGGTGCAGTTGTATTACCGCCAACCCGTGCTGCACCACAATATCCGCTTATTGCAACAAGCTTTAAAACTCTATGGTTATGCCATTGAGGTCACAGGCGAACATGATGCCCAGAGTCAGCTGTATCTTGCGGCCTTTCAGCGCCATTTTGTGCCTGAACATATCAGCGGTCAGCCTGATGATAAAAGCGTTGCAGTGTTATCGGCCTTACTGGCAAAGTATCGGCCTGCAGAGTTCCGGCTACTGCTGCGGCAAGAGCTCCGGTGATGATGACATCACCAACAGGTTCAAAAACAACAATAAATAATAACTACAAAGAGGTGCATTTTGTCTGATTGGCTAACGCTGCTGCCCGCACTGGTGGCTTTGATTGTGGTGCTGTGGAAAAAAGAAGTGATAGTGGCGCTTTTGGTATCGCTGTTTTGCGCCGAATTGTTGTTACTCAGCCAGCAAGGTGAATCTTTGCTGAGCTCCGCGGCTTTAGGTGGCCTCAATACTCTTGAAGCGCTGATCAAAGTCATGTCGGACCCTGGCAACGCCCGTTTGTTGTTATTTGCGCTGTTAGTCGGTGCCTTAATGGCGTATATGCGCTATTCAGGCGGGGTCAATGCGTTGGTCAGCGCGCTGGTGGCGCGCGGTATTGCCAAAAATGCCCGGCAAAGTAAGTTATTGGCGTTTTTTACCGGTGTGGTGATTTTTATCGAGTCTAATTTGTCTGTCCTAACGGCCGGTATTTTGTCCCGCGGTTTGTTTGATAAATTTAAAATCAGCCGTGCCGAACTTGCTTATATTATCGACAGTACCAGCGCGCCCATTTGTATTCTGATTTTACTCAACGGCTGGGGCGCTTATGTGTTGGGTTTATTAGGCAGTTATCCATTGCCGGAAAATCCGGTGTCTGTGTTAATGCAAACCATCGTTTTTAACTTCTACCCGCTATTTACCCTGGCAGTGGTGCTTTTTACTATTATGACCGGTCGCCATTTTGGCCCGATGAAAACCGCCTGGCAGCGCCAGCAACTTATGCACAACGCCAATACAGAACTGAGTGCCGAACAGGATGTGATTGAAGGCAAAGCCCGTTATATGCTGTTGCCGCTGCTGACCATGATTGTTTCTATGGTTGGTTTTATGTATTGGACAGGACAAGGCGATTTAGCCGCCGGCTCTGGCTCCAAATCTGTGTTATATGCCACTGCCCTAGCCTGTTTAGTGGCTTATGCGTTGCTTAGGTTTGACAATAAATTCAGTCATCAGCAGCTGGTGGATATTGGTTATAAAGGCATGAGTGAGCTGCTGTCTTTAACCACAATTTTGTTATTGGCCATTGCCCTTGGCGCCAGCTTAAAAACGCTGGGCACCGGTACTTTTATTGCCGGTTTAGTCGCAAGTTCAATGCCGCTGTTTTTAATTCCGGCCATGATGTTTTTAGCCGGTGCGCTCATTTCATTTACCACAGGCACATCGTGGGGCACTTTTGCCATTCTGATCCCTATTGGTATGCCATTAGTGTTGGAGCTGAATTTACCACCAGCGCTGATACTGGCGGCTATTTTGGGCGGTGGTGTGTTTGGCGACCACTGCTCGCCTATTTCTGATACCACAGCAGTCAGCTCAGTGGCCGCTGGCAGCGATTTACTGGAGCATGTGCGCACTCAGATGCCTTATGCGGTGCTTTGTGCTGTCGCGAGTTTTATTGCGTATCTGCTCTGTGGCTGGTGGATGATTTAAGCAGTTGTTGTAAAGCTCAGACACAACAAGCTGAGAAACATCAGCAAATAGAAAAAAACCGTGAGTTACTCACGGTTTTTTGTTGTTAAGTCTGTCATACCAAGTCAGGTAAGTCAGGTCAGGTAAGCTCAGCTGGTGTTAATAAAATCAGCTGCTTAGCAAGCTCCAGCGCATCAACAGGCCACATGGCCTCAGGCCTTGGCTGATCCACGCCTGTCACCCCTTCCTGCGGTTTACAGCGGGCTATAATATCCAGCCACTCCGGGTCAATTTTTTCAATCCCATGCACAGCGCCCACTAAAACGGCTGCTATCAGCGCGTTGCTGCCGGTGTCACCGCCCTGACGCAGGGTATCGACTATCGCTTCACCAACAGATTTTGCATACAGCAGCTGCCAGATGGCGTTGTGAAAAGCACAAAGAGCGGGAATAGCCGGGTTTTCATAATTAGCCGGTGGCATAAAAAGCGCTTGTTCTATGCATTGGCGCAGCATAAATTCCACTTTTAACTCCCGCGCCCACTGCTGTAAATCCTGATACAGCGTGTCAACATCAGCCCCTGTGTCTATGGCTTTGGCCAGTAACATGGCGTAAAGCGCACTGATTTGCTGGCATAACATGGCAGGCTGCGTCAAAGCGGTGTCGGCCATGGCCCAGGCGGCTATTTGTGGTAACGAAAAATGCACGCCCATCATGGCGATTGGCAGTTGCCTGGCAAGGGCTGCCAATCCCAAATCCTGCTCTGAAGGGGCTTGGCTCAACGCTTGTTGTAAGGAGGCTGAAATGGCAAAAGGTTCAGTTTGTAGCCAGTACTGATAAGCGGCAACGGCTTGCTGCTCCTGATAACAACGGTAAAACGCCAGCATGCGGCACAACAACAACACTAGTTCACCATCTTCGGTGGGTTGGCCTGGCAGTGTATGCCAGGGGCCCTGGCTTAACGTTAACAAAGTAGCCGCACCTAACTGCTTACGCTCATGCGCTGCTAAAAATTCAACCTGCACACCCAATGCATCGCCGGCCAACAATGCCAGCAAAGCTCCCTGAGCGCGGGCTATCTGCTGTTGCTGCTGCGCTATTTGTTGTCGCTGCGCTTCTGGTTGTTGCTGTTGCGTTTCGCTTTGGTTGATGTCGTTGTTGTTCATCCACAACCCCGCTGAAATAAAGACCAATCCAGCTTACTTAAGATATTGATTAATTACCAGTTTTTGCTTGTTTTTTTATCAGCTGTAAACACTCCGTCAGCTGCTGTTGCCATGGGCTCATACTGATACCAAATGTTGTGTTGACCTTGTGGTTGCTGAGCCTTGAATTGGCGGGTCTTTTGGCTGCTCGCTTCAGACTCTGACTGTCGGTTGGCAACACTTCGGGCTGCTGTTCCAGCAACTCTTCGTCCACCGCATAATGAAAAATGGTATTGGCAAATTCATACCAGCTGCACTCGCCTGCTGCTGTTAAGTGATAAATACCGCTGGCAGCGCGGGCATCTTCCTGGGACATGGCAAACACTTTACTAAAAATGCTAACCACAGCGTCGGCGAGATCGATGGCACTGGTAGGTGCACCTGTCTGATCGTCCACCACCAAAAACGGCTCCTGTCGCTCTGGTGCCAGCGACAACATGGTGGTTAAAAAATTACGACCTGTGCTGCTGTATAACCAACTGGTGCGAAAAATCAGATGGCGGCAGCCGGATTTAACTATGGCTTCTTCCCCTGCCACTTTACTGCGGCCATATTGTTGTAGTGGCGCAGTTTCGTCTGTTTCAACATAGGACGCGGTTTTTTTGCCGTTAAACACATAGTCGGTTGAAAAATGGCATAACCAGCTGTGTTTTTCTTTGGCAATAGCGGCCAGTGTGGCGGGCAACTGATGATTGAGTGCTTCACAAAGTGCGCCGTTGCGCTCTGCACCATCCACATCTGTCATGGCTGCGGCGTTAACGATTAAATCCACCTGTTGCTGTGCAAACCAGGCTCTAACAGCCGTGACGTCTGATAAATCCAGCTCCTGCCTTGTTGGCGTCAGCACAGTGCCAAGCGCGGTTAAGTCACGTTGTAATGCTTGCCCCAGCTGGCCGCTGGCACCTAATAAAATGATTGTTAACATAAAAAAGTCTGCGTGGGAGTTGAGTGAAAAAAGTTATAAGCCTGAATTTCGAACCTGATTTATCGCGATTAAACCAATGTTATTAAACATAATAATGACTGATTAACGGCAATAAAAACTACCAATAAAAAAGCCAACCCGAACCGAAGTTGAGGTTGGCTTTTTTCAGGCTGTTCGCTTAACCGCCGTATTTTTTCGCCAGATATAACCAGGTTTCCAGCACAGTATCAGGGTTTAACGACACTGAATCAATGCCTTGCTCCATCAGCCATGCGGCAAAGTCTTCATGATCTGAAGGGCCCTGACCACAGATACCGACATATTTGCCTTTGGCTTTTGCAGTAGAAATCGCCATCGACAACAGCTTTTTAATGGCCGGGTTACGTTCATCAAATAAGTGCGCGATTAAGCCTGAGTCACGGTCCAGACCCAAAGTTAACTGAGTTAAGTCGTTAGAGCCAATAGAAAAACCGTCGAAATATTCGAGGAACTCATCGGCCAGCAGACAGTTGCTTGGCAATTCGCACATCATAATGACTTTCAGGCCATTTTCGCTGCGTTTTAAGCCTTGTGCTGCCAGCAGGTCAATCACAGCGGATGCTTCTTCTAAAGTCCGCACGAATGGGATCATAATTTCGACATTGGTAAAGCCCATGTCATTACGCACCCGTTTTAAGGCTTCACACTCAAGCGCAAAACAATCGCGGAAATCTTTCGAGATATAGCGCGACGCACCACGGAAACCAATCATCGGGTTTTCTTCGTGTGGCTCATACTGCTGGCCGCCGACTAAGTTGGCGTATTCGTTTGATTTAAAATCGGACATCCGCACTATGACGCGCTCTGGTGAAAATGCCGCGGCCAGCGTTGAGATACCTTCAGTCAGTTTGCCAACATAATATTCAACAGGTGACGCGTAACCGGCCATCATCTCGTCGATTGTGGTTTTGACATCCGCAGGCTGCACGTCGTAATTCAGCAGCGCTTTGGGGTGCACGCCAATACCACGGTTGATAATAAATTCCAGACGGGCCAGACCAATACCGGCATGCGGTAATTTGGCAAAGCTAAAAGCACGCTCCGGGTTACCGACGTTCATCATGATTTTCATTTTTAGCGCTGGCATCTGGTCAACACGGGAAGTGACCACGTTAAATGGCAAAATACCGTCGTAAACAAAACCTGTGTCGCCTTCGGCGCAAGACACTGTCACCTGCTGGCCGGTTTTTACTTTGGCCGTCGCATCACCACAACCCACCACAGCCGGAATACCCAGCTCACGCGCGATAATAGCGGCGTGACAAGTACGGCCACCGCGGTTGGTAACAATGGCCGAAGCGCGTTTCATGATAGGTTCCCAGTCCGGGTCTGTCATATCAGTGATCAGCACATCACCTGGCTGAATTTGATCCATATCCGCGATGCTGGCCAGCACTTTGGCAGTACCGGAGCCAATTTTATGACCAATGGCGCGGCCTTCAACCACAATTGGTGCGCTGCCTTCGAGCTGGTAACGCTCCATCGAGTTACTGTCTTCGCGCGAACGTACAGTTTCAGGACGGGCTTGTACTATATACAACTTGCCGTCAATACCATCTTTGGCCCATTCGATATCCATGGCGCGGCCATAGTGTTTTTCGATGGTAATTGCCTGGCGGGCTAATTCTTCCACTTCGGCATCAGTTAATGAAAACTGACGGCTTTTCGCCTGTGGAATATCTTCAATTTTGACTTGTTTGCCATGGCCTTGCTCAGAGGAATACACCATCTGAACCAGCTTTGAGCCTAAAGTGCGGCGTACCACAGCCGGGCGACCAGCTGTGACTGTAGGTTTGTGCACATAAAATTCGTCAGGGTTGACTGCGCCCTGCACCACCATTTCGCCTAAACCATAAGATGAAGTGACGAACACCACATCTTCAAAACCTGATTCAGTGTCGATGGAGAACATCACGCCGGAAGAAGCGCAGTCTGATCGCACCATGCGCTGAATACCGGCTGACAATGCAACACCACGGTGGTCGTAACCCTGGTGCACACGATAAGAAATAGCGCGGTCGTTAAATAAAGAAGCAAATACGTGTTTGATGGCTTCAATCACCGCATCATAACCACGTACGTTTAAGAAAGTTTCCTGTTGCCCTGCAAAGGAGGCATCCGGCATATCTTCGGCAGTGGCAGAAGAACGCACAGCAAATGAAGCATCGTTACCCATACCTTCACAAAGTTTGGCGTAAGCTGCATGGATGGCTTGTTCGAATTCCGGCTGAAATGGAGTGTCAATCACCCACTGCCGGATCTGAGCACCGGCTTTGGCCAGTTCAGTCACATTGTCTACGTCTGTTTTATCAAGTAACTGATAAATCCGCTCATTGACACCACTTTGCTCAAGAAACTGATTAAAGGCTTCTGCTGTAGTGGCGAATCCGCCTGGTACTTGTACCCCGGCATTGGCCAGGTTACTGATCATCTCACCCAATGAGGCATTTTTGCCGCCGACCCGTGGAACATCGTGCATGCCCAAGTCCTGATACCAAACAACGAATTCTTGCACAGTATGTCTCCAATTTTTGTTGCAGGTTAGGTAAGCTTACGAGGCTCGCTACATAAGCAAAAAGATTCTACACTGCCAGACGGCTTAAATAAAACCTTAATTTTCAATGTAATTTTATAACAACAATGGGGACTTCAGCGTGCGTACAGCCTTTTATATCTCTGACGGAACAGGTATTACCTCCGAAGTATTCGGCCACGCCTTACTCTCTCTATTTCCAGCAGAATTTGACCATGTAACTATCCCATTTGTTGAAACTGCCGACAAAGCCTTACAGACCAAACAACGCATTAACGATCGTTATAAAACTACCGGTGTGAGGCCTTTGGTTTTTTTAACCTTTGTGGATGAAGGTCTTAGAGCCATTATTAACAGCTCTGAAGGTGTTTGTTATGACTTCCTGAATGCTTTTGTGGAGCCGATGCAAAAAGAATTGGGCATTCAGGCGATGCCAAAAACCCACAGAACTCACAGCATTCATGAAAAAACCTACGATTTTCGGATTGATGCCGTGAACTATGCACTGGCCAATGATGATGGTTCTAATTTAAAAGACTATGCCAAAGCCGATATTATTCTAGTGGGTGTCAGCCGCTCCGGTAAAACCCCCACCAGTTTGTATCTGGCGCTGCAATACGGCATTAAAGCCGCTAATTATCCTTTTGTGGAAGAAG
>JAYRUI010000104.1:0-7925 GCA_041919175.1 Rheinheimera sp.
TAATCCCCGCCGTTTACACCCAGTGTTAGGTAAAATCAAAGCGCACAATGGTGTTGATTACGTAGCCCCAATGGGTACGCCAATTATGGCGGCCGGTGATGGCAAAGTGATTGAATCCGGCATGAAAGGCGCAAACGGTAATTATGTGGTGATTCAGCACGCCAACAATATTCAGACCAAATACCTGCATTTATCCAAACGTGACGTGAAACGTGGCGAAAAAGTGAAACAAGGTGACATTATCGGTCGTTTAGGTGCCACAGGCCGTGTGACTGGCGCGCATCTGCATTATGAATTTGTGGTCGGTGGTGTACACCGTAACCCTCGTACTGTGAAGCTGCCACAAGCCGAACCTCTGCAAGGTGTGGCTCGCGTGAAGTTTGCCAACAACGCCAAACAATTGATTGCTCAGTTAAAATCGCATGAACGTGTGGTTCTGGCTGCCAACAACTAATTCTTTCCTATCCTAATGCACAGCGACCAGCTTTATATCGGCATCATGTCAGGCACCAGCCTGGATGGTGTCGATGTGGTGCTGGTTGATTTTGCCAGCCAATTCCCAACTTTGCTTGCCACTGAACTACTGCCCTACCCCGCTGCGCTTCGCGCTGAACTTGCGGCTATTAGCCAGCCTGGTGATAACGAAATAGAACGGCTGGGTTTACTGGAAGCTGATTTAGCCGATATGTATGCGGCAGCAGTAGATAGCTTATTGCAAAAGAGTGGTTATCAGGCCGGGCAAATTCAGGCCATTGGTTGTCATGGTCAAACCATCAGACACAGGCCCAACGGACGTCAGCCTTTTAGTTATCAGATTGGCGATATGCACCGGCTCGCGATGCAAACCGGTATCCGGGTGATTGGCGATTTTCGCCGTAAAGACATTGCTTTTGGCGGTCAGGGTGCGCCTTTGGTTCCGGCTTTTCACCAGGCCATTTTTGCCGACAATAACAAAGGCCGTTGTATTCTCAATATTGGTGGTATTGCCAATATCACGCTGTTAGTGCCGCATCAGCAATTACTGGGTTTTGACACTGGTCCAGGCAACTGTTTGCTCGATAACTGGATTGAACTGCAACAAGGCAAAACTTATGACGCGGATGGCGCTTACGCCGCCAGCGGCACTTTGCAACCAACACTGTTAGCGCATTTGTTCTCTGATAGTTATTTTCAACAAACCGGCCCCAAAAGCACAGGGCGGGAATATTTTCAGCTGAGTTGGCTGCAAAACCATCTGGCAGGCAGCAACTATGCCCCGGCCGATATCCAACGTACTTTATGTCAGTTCAGCGCCGGCACTATGGCACTTGCTATCAGCAAATATGCGGTATCTGAGGTATTTGTTTGTGGCGGTGGTGCCAAAAACAAACAGCTGCTGGCCGATTTACAACAACTGTTGCCACAGTGCCGTATCAGCACCACAGCTGAGCTGGGTGTAGATGCCGATTATGTCGAAGCCATGGCCTTTGCCTGGCTGGCATTGGCTTATGATTTACGCATTCCGGGCAATGTACCGGCCGTCACAGGTGCGCGTCAGGCTTTGGTGCTAGGCCAGGAGTTTTTGCCTTATTAAAAGCTGCTGCTTCGCAAGCAACAAAAAAGCCAGTGCTGATGTCACTGGCTTTTTACTTTTGGCTTTGTACTTTTAGCTTTTTACTTTTAGCTTATTTAGCACAATGCTGAGCTGTGCCGCTTTGCGCTTATTCAACCACTTTGATTTTGGCGGTGTCAGGTTTTAGCAACTGCGCGATGTCTTTGCCCTGGCGTTGCCACAATTCGCCAAGCGCCGCCACTAAAGCCGGATAACCATCGTCCGCCTGAGGCATTTGCAGCTGGAACTGCTGCTGGATAATGCCGGTGTGAACTGCATTGCCTTCAGTGCCCGGCATCAGACTAAAACGGCCGCTCAGCATGACCGTGCCTTGTTCAGTGCCATGGAATTGCTCCACCTGCACCAATAAACGTTGTGCGCCGGCCACCGGCCGTTCGGTGATCCGATAACCCGGCAATTCAGCCGCTAAAGTACGCAGCAAAATACGGCTTAGCTGCTGATCTAAAGCTTCTGCCCATTGTTGCTGTTGGGTTTTCACCAGCTGCACCTCTGAGGTTTGTAAAATCAGCGCATTGGTATTGAGGTAACTGGCCACCATCACAGGCTCCACCACCAGTACAGCGGCGTTGGCGGCAGGAAAAGCAGTGCTGATGGCAGGTTGTGGTAGCTGAAAATAATTAATACTCACTGCAGAGCTGCAACCCAGCAGCAACAAAGTCAAAGCGGCCACTGCGGCTTGCTGGCATAACTGACGCTTTATCATGGTTGAACTCCCTGCTCAGGCTCTGGATCTGCTTTTGGATCTGCACTAATCACCAGTGCATTACTTTGTTGATTCATGGTTTGCACCACAGGCTGTAAATCACGCAGCACTTTATCCATCGCCTGCAAATTGCTGTTTAGCCGCTCGTACACAGGAGAGCCCGGGCTCATGCCCTGCAACGTTTGTTGCAACTGTTCCAGCGTGGTTTTTAGCTCAGCCGGCAACTGCTGTGTGCTGTCTTTGCCAATTAATGCATCCAGACTTTTCACCAGTTGTTGGCTTTGGCTCATTAATTCGCGGGTTTCGTTGAGGGTGGCTGAACTGTCGGCCAACACCTGTTCTACCGGTAAGTTATTGATTTTATCCAGCGCCTGCAGCACTTTTTGTTCTATATGGCCCAGGCCACTGCGGGCTGTTGGCATTAAACGGTAACCGGCAAATTCATCTAGTGCAGGCGGCGCTAAAGGCGTAACCACGGCAACAGGCTCGCCGGCGTCAGCACCTGCCAGTTCATGTACTGAGGTTGTGCTGGCTGCCGGCGTTGCAACAGCTGCGCTGTTTTGTGGTGTTGCACCTTCGACAATATTTAAATCCACATACAAACCACCGGTTAACAGGTTGCCGGTTTTCAGCACGGCACGCAGGCCTTTATGCACAGCACTGTCGAGTTCCTGTTGTAATTCCGGCAAGGTCAGGCTGTCATATAAGCGCGCTGCTTCTACCCGGATCAACACCGGAATGCCACGGTTAAAGGCGATTTGCAGTGGTTTTTTCATATTAAAAAAGTACGGCACTGTCATCACAGTACCAATTCTTACACCGCGGTATTCTACCGGTGCACCAGACGTTAAACCCCGTACCGATTCGTCAAAAAACAGCAGGTATTCCAGATATTCGTTGTATAAACCGTCCTGAATGCTTTTTTTGTTCTGAAACAGCTGAAACTCGCTGTTGTTCTCTGCTTGCTCACCTTTAGGCCAGCCATCCAGTACATCAAAAGTCACACCACCACTTAATAAAGTGGCCACTGAACCCATTTCAATCCGCACCCCTTCGGCCGACATATCAAGCGCCATACCACTGGCCTGCCAGAACCGCACATTGGTGGTGACCAGCGCATCGTAAGGCGCACGCACAAACAGCTGATAGCGCATAGAGCGTGCTTTGGGGTCAAATTCACCAAGCTCCACTGTGCCGACGTCATAACCACGGTACAACACCGGATCTCCAACCGACAACGAGGTGGCATCGCCACTGGTTAAAAACACCCGCACCCCGGGCGCATCAGGCGGCGCTATCGGTGGGCTTTCCAGCAATTCAAAGTTAAACTTGTTGCTGGCGCCTTTTCCTGGCTGAAGCTCAATATAAGCACCTGATAACAAAGTGTTTAAGCCGGTAATACCACCACGGCCCACACTGGGTTTCACCACCCAGAGCTGCGATTCGTCGTTGAGCAGCACATCAGTGCCCGGGTTCATCCGTGCTTTAATCACCACTTGTTTGAGATCCTGTGACAGCTCTACCGACACTACTTTGCCCACGTCAACACTGCGGCTTTTAATGGCGGTTTTGCCGGGTACTAAACCTTCAGCTGTGCTTGAAAGCAAAGTTAAAGTGGCGCCCTGATTTTTGTAGGTGTGATACAGCATCCAGCCACCTATCAGCACCGCGACCACAGGCACTATCCAGATAGGGGACCATTGGGTAATTTTGCGTACTTTTGCCTGGACCGCTTTTGCCTGCCCTGAATGGCCCTGCCCCGCTTGCGCTTTGTCCGCTGCGGCTTGATCACTGTGCTGTTGTTCCGAATGGCCTTTTCCTTTGGAAGGATGCCCTTGCTGTTCAGTCACGCTGTTTCTCCATTTGTTCGGCCGGACTTGGGTCCCACAATAATCTTGGATCAAAACTCATTGCTGCCAGCATGGTAATAATCACCACACAGGCAAATACAAAAGTGCCCATGCCGGGGTAAACCCCAACCAGAGCATCAAACCGCACCAAAGCTGCCAGAATAGCCACCACCAGCACGTCGACCATAGACCAGCGCCCAATCCAGTCCACCACCGGATACACCCAGGTGCCGTGTTGACTGCGCTCGCTCAGTGGCAAAGTGGTGAGATAACACAACCAAAACATCACGGCGATTTTTAAAATTGGGATCACCACGCTGGCCAGCAACACCACAATAGCCACAGGGTAAGCTTCGTCCTGCCACATTAAAATAATGCCGCTGATAATAGTGGAATGAATACTTTCCCCTAAAGACACGGTTTCCATCATTGGCAAAAAGTTGGCGGGTATATACAAAATGGTCGCTGTGACCAACAGCGCCAGCGTGCGCTGAATACTGTCAGGAATACGCTGACGCACTTTGGTGCCACAACGCGAGCAATGTGGTTCGTCAAGTGGCACCAGGGCAGTGCAACAGCTACAGACTTTTAGTTGTTGGCTTAAACCGGTTTCCCCTGCAACTTTTCCGGCAACAGGCTGCGGCGCCGGCGCAATGCGCGACCAGAGCTCATGCCGGTCCACCACCTGAAAAGTGCGCAAATGTAATAAACAAAATAAACAAAATGCCCAGAAACTCATGCCCAGTGAAATATCAAAATGGCTCAATAACTTCACGAAGCTGACAATGAGCCCCATCAGGAAAATATCCACCATGCTCCAGGGTTTGAGCATGTATAAAAGCCGCGCCATCTGCACCAGTGCCGGCAAGCGGAAATACATGCCGAGTTTCAGATAGATAATAGCGAGCATACAAAAGCAGGGAATGGCCTGAATAAACAACCACACCAGCACCGCCAGCCAGGGATGATCCTCATCCAGCAACACAGCTGAGGTGTCGAGAAAATTCATATCCCTGTGGCTGCCGGCGGCGTCCATACCGACAAAAGGGAACAGATTGGTGAGCAACAACATAAAAAGTGCACTGAGGGCATACAAAATAGGCCGCAGTGCCGACTCGCGCTGCCTGGCGTCCAACTCGTGACCACAGCGTTGGCAGTCAGCTTCTTCACCGTCGTTTAAGGCTGGAAGTTGTTGTAATAAATCACAATAACGACAAAGCACCAGCTCAGAGTCCGGTGCTTTGTGGGGTTCAGGCACAAAAGCCTGCGAGGCAGAGACTGTCTCTGACACCAGGTTAAATCGCTTCTTCGTCTTCTTCGCCGGTGCGGATGCGGATCACTCTTTCCACATCAAACACAAAAATTTTGCCATCACCAATACGGCCGGTTTGGGCTGTTTTCATAATGGCTTCGACACAACGGTCCACCTGATCGTCGGCAACAACGATATCCAGCTTCACTTTGGGCAGAAAATCCACCATATATTCGGCACCACGATACAGCTCGGTATGGCCTTTCTGGCGGCCAAAACCTTTCACTTCTGTGACCGTCATGCCGGTAACATTAATGTCGGCCAGCGCTTCACGCACGTCATCGAGCTTAAAAGGTTTGATAATAGCTTCAATCTTTTTCATAAAACGATTCTACCGCTGTTTGCGCATGGCCGAAGTGATCGGATAGCGTCTGTCTTTACCAAAGTTCCGGCTGGTGATTTTTGGTCCCACCGCCGACTGACGTCTTTTATATTCATTTAAATCAATCAGATTTAATACCCGCCTGACCGTTGCTTCAGCATAGCCCATCGCCGTTATCTCCAACAGCGATTTATCCTGCTCCAGATAAGCTTCAATAATGGCATCCAGCTCATCATAAGGCGGCAAATTGTCCTGGTCGGTCTGACCAGGTGCCAGCTCAGCTGAAGGCGGCCGGTCGATCACGCGCTGCGGGATCACAGGTGAAATGCTGTTGCGATATTCAGCCAAACGGAACACCAGGGTTTTTGGCACGTCTTTAATGACGGCAAAACCGCCACACATATCACCGTACAAGGTGCAATAACCGACAGCCACTTCACTTTTATTGCCTGTGGTTAACAGCATTTTGCCGGTTTTATTCGACATTGCCATCAGCAGTACACCCCGCAAGCGGGCTTGCAGGTTTTCTTCTGTGGTATCCACGCCTTTACCGGCAAAAAGTGGGGTGAGTTGCTGCATATAACTGTCGTACAGCGGTTCAATCGACACGATGTCAAACTTTACACCCATGGTGTTGGCCTGGGCTGTGGCGTCTTCGACACTCATCGACGAGGTATAACGGAATGGCAGCATCAGCGCCTGCACTTTGTCGGCGCCAATGGCATCAGCGGCAATCGCCAGGGTTAAAGCGGAGTCAATGCCCCCGGACAGGCCAAGCACAGCGCCAGGGAAGCCGTTTTGCTGAATATAATCGCGGGTGGCCATCACTAAGGCCTGATAGACTTCGGCTTCAAAAGATAAAGGCGCCGGCAACGTCAGCTGGTGGCTGCCAGTGGCATGGGTCGCGGTTTTATGAAGCTCAACACGGTAAATATCGCGCGCAAAAGCTGGCGCCTGCAGCACCAGTTTGCCGTCAGGATCAACTAGCATAGAACTGCCGTCAAACACCAGTTCGTCCTGGCCTTGTGCCTGATTCACATAAACAAAACCAAGACTTAAGCGTTGTGCCAGCGTGGTTAACAGGTGCTGACGCTGAGCGATTTTGCCGGTTTCATAAGGGGAAGCATTCAGCACCAAAGCCCAATCGGCACCCGCTGCTTTGGCAGCTGCCGCCGGATGACCGTGCCAGACATCTTCACAAATCAGTACGGCAAAGGTTTGATTTTTTACAGTGAACACACAGGGAGTTTCTGAGCTGCCAGCGGTAAAATAACGTTTTTCATCAAAAACGCCGTAGTTCGGCAGTTCCTGCTTAAAATAGCGGCCTATCAGCTTGCCGTTCTGAATCACAGAAGCGGCATTGTATAACACGCCATGTTCACGCCATGGGTGGCCAACCACCAATACACCAGGATAAGCAGCCGCCTGAATATCCAATAAACCGGCTTCAACCAGCTGCAACAAATCGTCGCGATAGAGCAGGTCTTCCGGCGGATATCCGGTTAAGGTCAGCTCAGGAAACACCACCAGATCGGTAGCCGCTTCTGCTGCCAGCTCAATCACCCGCACTACATTTTGCCGCACTGCGCCAATAGGAAACTGTTGTTGCACCAGACTGATTGAAAGCGACTGCGACATGAGGTTTAACCTGTTCAGAAAAATTCCGCGCTATGGTAGCGATTTTTCAAGCTATTCTCAAACGCCATCCGCTGCTGCCATGGTTAAACCAGGTTGAATTTTCAGATTTCAGTACATTTGCCGCTGCCGTAAACTGCGCTATGGTTATAACTTAACTCTGCGACACAAAAAGGATTTTGTGATGCAACACCAAAACAACGCCAGAACAGCTGCTACCGGAAAAACCTCACCTTTTGCCACAAAAGGTTTTAGCCTGATAGAAATCATGATTGTGCTGAATTTAATGATGTTGCTGCTGCTCATTGGCATGCCGTCGTTACAGGAAATGATGGCCAAGCAAAGTGCAGAAAGTTATGTCAGGCAACTCAAGCAACAATTGCAATATGCCAGAGTGGAAGCGATCAGTTCAGGCAGTACTGTGACTTTTTGCCCGCTGCAGGGCAATCAGTGTGTGAATCAGTGGTGGCAGGTCCCTATTCAGATTTTAC
>JAYRUI010000105.1:0-7900 GCA_041919175.1 Rheinheimera sp.
CTGCAGGAACCAGTTATCCTGCTGCGCCCGCTCCCAGAAAAACTCCAGCGCCTGATAAGTGCGTTTGTATTTATCCAGTTGCAGATAACTGTTTGGCACTGTGACACGTTTCAGCAAACCATCAGCCGCCACGTCCATATCCATTTCCAGGTCGCGACCCGGGTTTAAGATAATGCAGCTGGCCAGGGTATCAGGGTCAAAATCGCTGTACCCCTGGTCTTCGGCAAAGTCGATAAACGCCTGACGACCACAATAATCGTCCACACCGTTTTTCACTTTACGGGCAATAAAACGCACACCGCCTGTCCAGTTGTCCGCCAGCTCACGCTGATAACCAATGATCAGCTCATCCTGCAGCATAGGTTCCAGATTGGCCGAAGCCACAGTGGCCGGATCCGGCGAAGTATTGCGACCGCTGACCAAAGTATCGCCAAGCTTGGCTCCAAGCTGGTTTGGTGCCTGGGTTCTGGCATCCACAGTTCCGTCATACAGATAATATTCAGTGGTCACCGCCTGCCAGTTGGAAGCGCGGATATTGGTATTGGCAGCAATAGGAATAAAATAGCGGCCGGCATTGGCAAACACTTTGGCGCTGCTGTCGCCATTTACATCCCAGGAAAAACCCAATCTGGGTGCCAGCATATTTTCTGCATCAACAAAAGACACACCATCACTATTCAGGTTGTCAAAAGACTCGTTCCGCAATCCTGCATACAGCAGCAGGTTGTCGCTGACCTGCATACTGTCTTCGAGATAAATAGCCGAGTTTTTCACTTCATAACTGCCGGACGGCGTTTCGCGGGTGCGCTTGCGCACCACATGAGCACCAGGCGCTACATCCACGCCATTCCAGCGGTCTTCGTTGTCCAGCGGGGTATAACGGCGGAAAAACACCCCACCGGAATAACTGGTGCCTGCGCGGCTGGAGGTAAAAGTTTCGCTGTCGACGCCAAAACGTAAGGTGTGCTCTGCCAGCACCCACTCGGCATCCAGCCGCAGCGCTTCGCGCTCGTCTGTGTCAGGGCCAAAATTCAGCGAACGGATATTAATTTCGTTCCAGCAACCCACATCAATCACATCGTCGGTGCTTTGATCATACACATCTACCAGCGGACATTCGTTGCCGGGTAGCGGATCCGGCGTGGTGTAAGCGGCATCACTGTTCAGCGCGCCATACATCAGGCCCAGGGTGAAATTTTCCGCCAGATGGCCGGTATATTTGCCAATCAGAATATCACCGCCATTACGTTCGGTATATTCGGTACGCAGGCTGCCGTGTTGGCCGGTGTAATATTTGTCGTCCGGATTCATAAAAATCTGGTAGTCGGTTTTTTCCACGTTATAAATACCGGTCAGTTCCAGAATATGATTGTCGGTCAGGTACCAGTCGATTTTTGCCAGTGCATTGGGTGAGTCGTTTTCAGTGTGTCTGCTGCGGTCCACCTGATAAATATCACTGCTGTCTTTTTTGCCTTCCAGCAAAGTAAAAATAAACAGCTTGTCTTCAATCAGCGGGCCGCCGCCCGACAAGGTATAAGACAGCTCATCGCTTTCGTCATCGGAGCGATATGCCGAATAATATTCACGGGAGCCAGGCTCAGCCTGCACCCGGCTAACCACGTTTTTGCCGTGGGCGGTTAATGATGACGGCGTCCAGACGCTGGAGACATTAAATTTCCAGTCGTTGCTGCCCCTTTTGGTGACAATGTTAATAACGCCGCCCAAAGCGCGGCCATATTCAGCGCCAAAACCACCGGTTTTGACCTGCTGCTCACCAATGCCATCAAAAGGCACCCGGCCATAAGATAAAAAAGTGCGGGCATTGGTAACATCAAAACCATTGATGTAATAGCCGTTTTCCGCCACCGAGGCACCGCCAAAAGAGGCCAGCTTGCCAAAGCTGGAATCACCGCGCACAGTGCCTGGTGCCAGCATGGCCACATCGCTGATATCGCGGCCAACCGGCAATCTTTCCAGTTGGGCTGCGCTAAATACGGTGCTCGACTCCACCGAAGAGGTATCTATCGGGTTAATGCTGCTGCCCACTACGCTCAGCCGCTCTATCGCCTCGGCGGAAAAATTGACCGGTGTGCCTGTGCCGACACTAACCTGCACTTCGCGGTTCACACCACCGGCACTGACCTGATAACGGCCGCTTGGCAACTGGGAAAAATTAAACCGGCCGCTGGCGTCAGCTTTGAGTTCACGTTTAAGGCCGGTATCAAGATTTTTCACACTGACCACAGCGCCTTGTTGGGTCTGACCAAAAATAGAGCCGACCGACAAATCGGCATAAGCCGGGCTCTGGCCCAGGGCCAAAGCCACCAGCGCCGCAACAGCGGACTTTTGTAACTGAGTGAACTTGTGAGTTTTCATGGGATGCTCCAGCGGTGCCCTGACAGTACTTTGCCGTCATTGTTATCAGCAGATTTGCCTGTTCCTTATCCTGTGGTGAGACGCATGGAGGTACAGCACAAAAAACCGCCAGCTGCATATCACCATTTGATAATACAAGCTTGATTCAAGGGCTTATATATCCAGTTAGGAATAACAGTGGCGCTATTCACTTGCTGAAAAAACCTACAACTATCCCTTTAGCGATAGGGGTCTTTGTGCTTTGCATGCTGCGATGAAAACAAAGATGCTGGCTTTTACCGACTCAACCTCAGCAAATGAGACCTTGATTGCGCCAAAGGTTAAAATCCGGTTTTCAGGCGGGGCGATTGGGCTTGTTGATATAACGCCAGCGGATCCGTTTGCTCGTCTGGCCGGGCAAAAGGAATACAATTGATAAACAAAGAAAAAAGTTCGGCCTGTGAGCCAATTTCCAGCTTGCGGTAAATGTTTTTGCGGTGAATTTTAACGGTACCATCGGACGTATTGAGTTTTTCTGCAGTGAGCGCCGACGAATACCCCCTGAGCAAATACAACAATACATCCCGCTCCCTTTTGGTCAGCAGCGAGCTGGCAAAATTGCTTAAGGTGCACTCCACCTGTAAGTGGGTATTGTCGTCGCTGTGGCGCTGTGGCAAATGTGCCGCCAGCTGATAATGCCGGCTTAATGCCGCCGACAATAACGGCAATATCAGCCGCAGTGCCATTAAATCGGCGGCGGTAAAATCATTGCTGTGAATATTGCGCTGCATAAAAAACACCAAAGCGGTGTCGTCATCAATACGCCACAACACGTCAATAGAGTCGGCCACGCCGGTTTTGGAATAAAAACTCTGATAATAAGGGCTGGAATAAAAGTCATCGGGCGCAATGTCACGCAGCCAATAAGCGCCGCTGTCGCAGCCCTGCAAAAACAGCCGGTATTGGGGGTCCAGCGCATAAGGGCCGGTGGAATAAATGTCGGCATCCACCTGGCGCGCCACCGGATGAAACCTGTGCAATAAACTCAGCGGTTTTTGCTGACGGTAAAACACCAAAGCGCCGCAGGAGTCGGTGGGGCAGACAAAATCCAGCACATCCAGCACTGCTGCAATCAGCCCGGCTTTACCAACATCCTGCTGCACCCGCGCCAGCGCAGCCACTAAAGCGGGATCCAGCAAAATGCCAAGCTGACCCGGATAGTGTTTGGTGATTTGCTGGTCCATCAATACCGCCCTTCCCGTGATGTGATGCGATGTGATTTTCAGATCTGTTCTTAGAAAAAATCCGCAAAATGAACGTTAAAAGTCACATAAATCCAGCAGCACCGCAAGTGCGACTTTGGTGCTATGCCCTGCACATCACAACCAGCCTGAACCTTCAAAGCTTGTTTACAAGCTCCGGCTGGTGCGGCGCCAAGCCAGGCAGAACAACAACCACAAACAGAAACCCGACAGCCAATACAACAAAAACAACTGGCTCAGCGACCAGGTGAATGGCCACAAGCTGCTTTGCACTATCAACACCAGAGAAGCCAGTACCACGGACGCTGGCAAAGCTAGCAGCAATAACAACAACCGTTGCCAGCGGCCCGCGGCCAGCCGGTTCAGTGCGGCTTTCAAGCCAAGCCATATCATCCAGCAACACAACAGGCCTGAGACAAACAACACAAACCTCAGCAGATCATTGGCATATAACGACTGATGCAGGCCATAAGCCAGTTGCCGTAGCTGAGCTAATGGCTGAGCTGCTGCTTGTTGTGCCTGTGCTGCTGTTGCAGTTGCGGCTTTCCATTCCAGCTGCGCCTTGCTGCCGACTGCAGGCTGCAGGTGAAATAACAAGGTGGCCGCCTGATTGCCCACCCGGCTCTGGGCACTGCTACTTAAAAGCAAAGTGCTGTTACTGCGCAAAGGCGCGCTGATACTGATTTTGCCAACAGCGGCCCCTGCAAAAGCTTTAGTTGCAGCTTGAAACACCGGCGTCAAATCGGGCAACGCAGATGCAGTACCTTCGGCATTTATCGCTGGTTGCAGCATCGGAAACAACTCACTGTAAAACTGATAGGGGTTTTCCGGGTACAGCACTTGCTGTGGTGCGCTGTTTTCACTGAACATCTGGGTTAACCAGCCGGTGCTGGCAAACAGCAGGGCAAAAGGCAAAGTGAGCAGCGCCAGCTGATGATGGCGTTGTAGTTTTTTGCTTTGCCCTTGCAGCTGCTGCCCGGGTTTCAACAAGCTGCGCCAATGCCCTTTCAGACTCAATAAACCGCTGATAGTTAACAATAACCAGAGCAAAGCAGCAAAAGCCACCAGACTGCGGCTGCTACTACCGGCAAGATGCAGCAGGTTGTAGTGCAACTGAAAAAACCAGCCGCCCAATTGATGTTCAGTGGCGCCAAAACGCAGCAGCATCGGGCTTTGCAGCGCTTTTCCTGTCTCAGCCTGTAAAAACTGCTGATAAAGTTGCGGCCGCTCGCCTGGTTGTTGCCAATGCAGTTTTAAATACGGCGACCGCGGCTGTGGCAGTTCGATATACCAATGTTGAGCGTCCCGCGCCTTTTGTTGCAGCTGTTGCAGTGCCAGGGCTGTGCTGTGCTGCGCTGTGGGCAGGGTTTGCGGCCAAATTGCCGCTGTGCCGGTATAGGCCTCTGTATCGGACTGATTTTTTGTAGCGGTTTGTGCTTTTGTGAAAGCAGCAAGCTGCCAGCTATCGAGTTCAGCACGGTAAAAACTAAGGCTACCGGCAAACACAATCAGCCACAATAACAAACCAATCACCACAGCCAGGATTAAATGCAGCTGGCGCAGCCGTTGATAAAAACCATTCATATTGTCATTCCAAAATTCAAAAACAGGCGCGGCGCAACACCTTCTAAGAAGCAGGCTCAGGTTCAGACGCAGGCGCGGGATCTGGCGCTCACTTGCATGCTACAAAGAAAACCAAGGTGCCAGCCACCAGGGCAACGCCAGCAGCAGGCTTGTCAGCAGATAAGCAAAAAACCAGCGAAAAGCGCGGGGCCGCAGCGCAAGCACACACCAGCACTGCAATAACAAAGGGCCAAAAAAACTGGCAGCTATCACAGCTTCGGTGTTGCTAAGCCATTGGCTGCAGAACAACGCAACTGCAGCTGACAACGGACTGAGCAGCAGCCAGCTGCAAAGCAGCAATAACAGCACGCGCAATTGCATGGAGCGACGCAGCGACATAGAGCGGTATAATTTATTAAAAACAACGGCTTGCATCATTAATCTTATGCTGTTCTTTGATTATTGCTGCCACAACAACTGCAGCTGGTTATTCAGCTCCGGCTGATTTTCCTGGCTGCCATAAGGCAATACCAAATCTTCTTTACCGTCGTTATTTAAGTCTGCCACCAGCGCTTCCATACCGCGTTTTGGCATCGGCAGCTGTTGTTTTGTGCTTTTTTCACTAAAAATCTTTGCCGCCACCGGGCCGTAACTACGCAGGGTATTGTCGCCATCCCCCACCACCAGCATGCTTTGGCCTTGTGCGGTTTTCAGCACTGTCGCCAGCGGCATATTCACTGAGCCATTACCGATACTGATTTCAACAGTCACATCCTGCTGATACACGGCTTTGTTGCCAAAACTGCCATCGTGCTGTTGTTTATAAAATTGCAGCTCCACATTGGCCGTGCCTGCCACTAAAGCGCGGATAATAGAACGCACACCAATCTGGGCGGCCGGCGTGTAAAAATCCAGCTTATTGTCGTTGTCTAAATCAACAAAACGCACGTCAAACTGCACGCCTGAGGTATTAATTTTTTGCTGCGGCTGGCTGGAAAATTGCACCCCGCCAGCGGTTTTTTCCCCATAGTGAATGTGGTAACTGTAATTTTGCTCCATAGCGTCCACATAAAACTGCTGCTGCACCACTAAGTCCACCACAGTGTCGCCGTTAATATCCGCAAGCCGCTCCAGCCTGGTAATTTTTAAGCCCTGATAACTGCGGCCATCACCACCGCGCAGTTGCGCCTGATTATCCGGTGTCAGGCCAAGGCCCAGCGTCAGCTGCTGTGGCGTGGTCGCAAAACTGCCATCGGCCTGCTGATAAAACACCAGCAGAGTGTCGTCTTTGGCGAAAGCAATATCGGTATTGCCATCCAGATTGATATCCGCCAGCCAGGGTTTACGCGCGATGTAAGTTGGGTCTTGATCAAAAGCCTGCATCTGGCTGTCGATGGGTAAATTAAAATGACGGAAACTACCGTCTTGCTGCTGCATCCACAGCTGGTAGGCATTAAAGTCGGGCAATAAAAAATCGCTGAGCTTGTCGTTATTCAGGTCAAAACTAAAGTCGAGCAGTTTTAACCGTTTTGTATCCACCACCCGGTATAAGGAACTGCTGGTAAATAACGAACGCCACTCTCCTGTTTCACCCTTTCCGCCACTTTCACCACCGGCGCCATTCGCGCCGACCGCAGCATCCTGATGGGGCAATAACGGCGCTTTTTCTGTGTTGTTGTGTTCGCTATCTGTTTGCAATATCAGTGAATTTTGTGTTGTGAGCGGTTTGCCGGTGTCTTTAGCCGGCTGATAGTGCAGCACACCTTCGGTGCTTAACACCACTAACTGGCCGCCGCTAAAACCGGCTAAATTGGCTTGCTGGAAAAACTGCGCTTTTTGGGGAATAGCCAGTTGCCGCGCTTTGTTGTTGGTTAAATCCACCGCACTTAACCAGCGGTATTCACTGTTATGGCCCGTCACCAGCAAGGTTGGGTTGTTATTCAGTTTCAGCAGTTGACCATTGGCCGGGTGTTCCAGCGGCACCGTTTTGGCGTCAAAACCAGAGGCCATGGCCTCGCCTGTCACGCCAAAAGCAAACAACAAACACAAAGTGGGGTTAAGGCTGGTGCGGACTTTCATAACAATCTCCCTGTGAGCAGCACAACTGAACAGCAGAACATCATACGTAGTTTATGTCCGTTCAGAGCGGCTAAAATGTAACAAATTCAGTGGCAAAGCGATTAATTTTTTTACATCAGGCATGCGCCTTTGCCCGCACATAGAAAAAAGCGCGGCCAGCGCACGTCAGACGAGGTAAACTAACGGCATTATTTTTAGGGTGAGTGTTGTTATGTCCATTAACTGGTTTCCGGGCCATATGCACAAGGCGCGTAAAGAAATCGCCGAAGTGATGCCGCAGGTCGATGTCATTATTGAAATGATTGATGCACGTATTCCGTTTTCCAGCGAAAACCCGCTGGTGCCGGAGCTGCGTGGTGATACGCCTTGTATTAAAGTGCTGAATAAAGCTGATTTAGCCGACCCTGCTGTGACCAAACTGTGGCAACAACACTTTGAACAACAGGCCGGTGTCAAAGCCATTCCTATCAGTCAGCAAAACCCGGAGCAAATCCGCGCCTTACTGGATTTATGCACCGAATTATTGCCGGAGCGTAACTTTGATGTGCGTGGCGCCCGCGCCATGATTATGGGGATTCCGAACGTTGGCAAATCTACCCTGATCAACACCTTAGCTGGCCGTATTATTGCCAAAACCGGTA
>JAYRUI010000106.1:0-7753 GCA_041919175.1 Rheinheimera sp.
GGCACAGTGCAACAACACCGTGGTTTAGGCCGTATTTATGACACTTTTGACGGTGAGTTAGGCAGTGTGCAATATACGATTGCCAAGTTTTACCGCATTAACGGTGGCAGTACCCAACATAAAGGTGTTGTGCCTGATATTGCCTTCCCATCACCGATAGATCCCGCGGAATGGGGCGAAAGCAAAGAGAAAAACGCCTTGCCATGGGATTCAATCCCGGCGGCAAGTTACAGCAGTGGCACTGATATTAAAGTTGCCTTGCCGGTGCTTACCGAAAAACATCAGCAACGTATTAAAAATGAACCGGAATTTAACTTCCTGATGCAGGATATTGCTGAATATCAGAAAGAAAAAGACGTTAAAACTGTGTCGCTGAATGAAAAAGAGCGGCTGGCCAAAAAAGATGAGCTGGCAGCCCGTGAACTGGCGCGCACCAATGAACGTTTAAAAAGATTAAAGTTACCTGCAGTGAAAAAGGCCGAAGACGCGCCTGAAGTGCTGGAGAAATTAGATCCGTTCCTCGAAGAAGCCGCACTTATCACCGCTGATTTGGTGATGAGCAGCAAGCTGGCGAAAAAGTAACGTTTTTCTGCACAGCGGTTCCCGACACAAAGGACTGGTTTCAGTCCTTTGTGTTTTTTTATGGTGTTTAGTTTAGGTTTTTTGCATGTTGCAGCGCAGTACTTCTATTCATGGCCAATGGTCCAGTCGTTTTACCTTTATTATCGCTGCTACCGGCGCTGCAGTTGGCCTTGGTAATATCTGGAAGTTTCCTTATATCATGGGCCAGAATGGTGGCGGTGCATTTGTGTTGGTGTATCTGCTGGCCATTTTGTTGATAGGTTTACCTGTATTGATGGCTGAAGTGCTGATGGGTAAAAGAGGGCGGCAAAGCCCTGGTTTATCGGCCCGGATGCTGGCACTGGAAGCCAATGCTCATCGCTATTGGCAATTGACTGGCTGGATTGGCCTTTTTGCCGGTTTTCTCATTCTGTCATTTTATTCGGTCATTGCCGGTTGGGCTTTTGCTTATGTTGGCAAAGCAGCAACAGGCCAGTTTACCGGCAAGACAGCCACTGAACTTGGCAGCATGTTCGGACAGTTCTCCAGTGACTTAACCAGTTTGTTACTCTGGACCACTGTGGTTGTGATCACAACTTGTACTGTGGTGGCCCGAGGTTTAAAAAATGGTCTGGAACGCACCGTACGTTGGATGATGCCGGCACTTTATATTCTGTTGATTGGCATGGCTATTTATGCCTGCGTAACAGGTGAATTCCTGCAAGCTGCCCGTTTTATGTTTTATCCGGATTTCTCCAAACTCACAATAAACGGCGTGTTGATAGCCTTGGGGCATGCCTTTTTTACGCTCAGTCTGGCTTCCGGTGTCATGATGATTTATGGCGCTTATTTACCTAATAATGTATCCATCGTACGCACATCTGTCTGGATAGCGCTTGCAGATACTTCAGTTGCCTTAATCGCCGCTATGATCATTTATCCGATAGTGTTTAGTCAGGGACTGGACGCCGGGCAAGGTCCCGGCCTTATTTTCGTGACGTTGCCGGTTGCTTTTGCCACTATGCCGGGCGGCGTACTATTAGGGCCTTTATTTTTTATCATGCTGGTGTTTGCGGCTTTTACGTCAACTATTGCCATGATGGAGTCTGTGGTGGCCTGGCTGGTTGAATCTAAAGGGTTTAAACGGGTGCCAGCTGCAGCTTTGGGTGGTGTGGTGCTCTGGAGTTTAAGTCTGTTAACAGTGTTCTCATTCAGTGGCGCAGCGTGGTCAAAGTTTGATTTCCACTTTATTGGCAAAGATGTGCACAACTTCTTTGAATTTATTGACCATCTGACCTCAGACATTCTGCTGCCGCTGGGTGGCTTGTCGGTTGCACTTTTTACCGGTTGGGTGATGAAACGCCATGCCATTGAAGAAGAGTTGAATACCACGCCGGTTGCTTATACTATCTGGCGTTTCTGTATCCGCTGGTTCACACCTGTTGCTATTGTGGCGGTGTTCCTGAATCTGGTTGGCGTACTCTGATTATTAAAATAAAGCCCATCCAGGGCAACTGAGTAGCAAAAATGACAAAGCAAATCAAAAGACCCAGTCTGCTGGACGCGTTAATTCCGCTGATAGTTCTGATTGTCCTGTTAAGTCTGTCGGTGTATTTGTACGGCAGTGATTCTTCTTATGGCCCGAATCAAATTGCGCTTTTTGTAGGCGCGGCCATCGCGGTTATTATCGGCCTGAAAAATGGATATAGCTGGGCTGATATGGAAAAAGCCATGATCCATGGCATTTCTTTGTCTTTAGGGGCTGTACTTATTCTGTTTGCAGTTGGGGCGCTCATCGGCACCTGGCTGCTGGCCGGCACCGTGCCAGCACTTATTTATTATGGCTTGCAAGTGCTTGACCCAGCTTGGTTTTATGCTGCAACTTGTATTCTGTGCGCCATCGTATCTATGTCTATAGGCAGTTCATGGACAACTGCGGCCACTATCGGTGTTGCCTTGATTGGCGTTTCTGTGGGGTTGGGTTTATCTCCGGTTATCACAGCGGGCGCTATTATCAGCGGCGCTTATTTTGGCGATAAAATTTCGCCGTTATCTGACACGACAAACCTGGCACCGGCAGTAGCCGGAGCTGAACTGTTTGACCATATCCGCCATATGACCTGGACGACCATTCCAAGCCTGGTGCTCGCTATTATTATTTTTGCTGTTTTAGGTTTTAACAGCGGCGCAGTGGCTGACGCGGAGAAAATCGTGAAGCTCAGTAGCGACTTAAAAACACAATTTAATATTGGTTTGATTAATCTGGTACCCATGGTGGTGCTGATGGCGATGGCAGTGAAAAAAGTACCGGCATTCCCTACAGTGTTTATTGGTGCTTTGCTTGGTGGCGTCTGGGCTTTGTTGTTCCAGCAGGAGCTGGTGCAAAAAATGGCCGACGACTCGTTACCCGCCTTCCTTGGCACCCTGAAAATCATCTGGACTACATTACACAGCGGTTTTGTGATTGAAAGCGGCAATGCTGAGCTGGATAAATTGTTATCCGGTGGTGGTATGGCAAAGATGATGAATACGGTGTGGCTCATTATGTCAGCCATGGTGTTTGGTTCGGTGCTGGAGCACACAGGCTTACTGCGTCGTTTTGTGGAAGTGATTCTGGCTAAAGCGCACAGCACGGGTTCCCTCATCACCAGCACTATTGCCACTTGTATTGCCACCAACATTCTGACGGCTGATCAATATATGGCCATTGTGATGCCGGGCCGGATGTACAAAGAAGAGTTCGCAAGGCGTGGGCTGGCGCCGGTGAATTTATCCAGAACACTGGAAGACGGCGGTACTATTACCAGCCCGCTGGTCCCATGGAACACTTGTGGTGCTTATATGCATGGTGTGCTCAACGTCAGCCCGCTGGAATATATCTTTTATGCGTTTTTTAACCTGATTAACCCGCTTCTGGCAATTATCTATGCTTATTGTGGTGTCAAAATTCTCAAACTGACACCGCCTCAGTCAGTGCCAAATCCGGTCGCCGTTAAAGGTTAACCATATAAAAACCTGAGTTCACTCAGGTTTTTTTTCGCCTTGTTGTTGCCCAATCATAGGGCAAATCGGTTTGCAGCTGAGCATGTTTTAAGTACACTTGCGCCCATCAGTATCAATGCCATGCAGTTGCAAAACAATTGCAAATTTACCGTAAAACGGAGTTGTTATGAGTCAGTCACGTCAGGCAAAAAAATTAGCTGATTATCAGGCGCCGGCTTATGCCGTCGATAAGCTTGATATTGAGTTTGAGCTCGACCCACAACACACCCGGGTGACGGCCATCAGTCAGTGGCGTCGTCTGGCCGATTTACCACTGCAACTGGATGGCCAGCATTTAACACTGGAAGGGGTTTGGCTCAATGGCGTTTTGCTGAGTCAGTATCAGCTCAATGACGAGCAGCTGATTTTAACCGGTTTGCCGGACACTTTTGAGCTGAAAATTGTCACTGTGCTGGCACCTGCAGAAAACACTGCGCTGGAAGGTCTTTATTTATCGAACGGAGCTTATTGCACCCAGTGCGAGGCCGAAGGCTTTCGACGCATTACTTATTACCCTGACAGACCCGATATGCTGGCTGTGTTTACCACCCATATCATTGCCGATGTCAACCAGTTTCCTTATCTGTTATCGAACGGCAATCAGATTGCCTCAAAGCAACTGCCCGATGGCAGGTGCCGTGTCAGCTGGTTCGACCCATTCCCTAAACCTTGTTATTTATTTGCACTGGTGGCGGGTGATTTTGATGTGCTGGAAGACAGCTATCAAACAGGCAGTGGGCGTGAGGTAAAACTGGCTTTTTATGTCGATAAAGGCAATAAAAACCGTGCTTTATTTGCGATGGAGTCGTTAAAAAAAGCCATGCGCTGGGACGAAACCACCTTTGGTCTGGAATACGATCTGGACGTTTATATGGTGGTGGCTGTCGACTTTTTTAATATGGGTGCCATGGAGAATAAAGGCCTGAACATTTTTAACAGTAAATATGTATTGGCTGACGCGCAATCGGCCACCGACACTGATTATTTTCATATCGAAAGTATTATCGGCCACGAATATTTCCATAACTGGACCGGCAACAGGGTGACTTGCCGCGACTGGTTCCAGCTCAGCTTAAAAGAAGGGCTGACCGTGTTTCGTGATCAGCAATTCAGCGCTGATATGGGCTCGCCAACCTTATGCCGTATTGATGCCATTAAGACCATCCGCACCGCACAGTTTGCCGAAGACGCCGGCCCTATGGCGCATCCTATCCGCCCGGAGCAAGTGGTGGAAATGAACAACTTTTATACCGTCACAGTGTACGACAAAGGCGCCGAAGTCATTCGGATGCAACATACTTTGCTCGGTGAAGCCGGTTTTCGCAAAGGCATGGATTTGTATTTTGCCCGTCATGATGGCCAGGCTGTCACTTGTGATGATTTTATTCAGGCGATGCAGGACGCCAATAACGTTGAATTAACCCAGTTCCGCCGCTGGTATCAGCAAGCGGGCACACCTGTCATTCAGGCAGACTATCAGTATGACAATAGCACTCAGAGTTTTGTATTAACCCTGACGCAGCACACTGCAGCAACAGCGGATGGCAGTGCCAAATTACCTTTGGTGTTACCGGTACGTTTTGAACTGATGAGCGCCAACTCCGGCAGTCACCACACTGAGCTGTTGATCCTGAACCAGGAGCGCCAGCAATGGACTTTTTCAAACCAAACTTCTGATGTGATACCGGTGTTGCTTGCTGACTTTTCAGCACCGGGCAAGCTGGTCGTTAATTACAGCATCAACGATTTACTGCTGATAGCCGCAAAAGCCAAAGATGGCGTAGCCCGTTGGGATGCAATGCAGCAGCTATGGTCTTTATTAATCAAAAATGCAGTCGAAATTTCAAAGGCAAATGAAGTGCATGATGCGCAAGCCGCTTTGTTACCTGAGGCTTTGCTGGAAAGCATGAAAACGCTGCTGCAACAACCATTGGCCGACCTGGCGTTTACTGCTGAGTTATTAACGTTGCCAGGCTACGACACTCTGGCCGAACAATATGAGCAGATCCCTGTTGATGCAATTCTGCGCACTTTACGCCAGTTTAAACAACAAATCGCCGACGCTTTGCAGCCGGAGCTGTTGCATTGTTACCGGCAGCTGCCACGCCAGGCTTACGCATATCAACCGGAGCAGACCGGCAGCCGTCAATTGCAGGCAGTATGTTTGTCGTATCTGGCATTCAACGGCCATGTAGACATGTTGCTTGCCCATTATCAGCAAGCAGACAATATGACAGACCGCTTAGCAGCCATTAAAGCAGCTGTTTTTGCCAGCCTGCCAGTGGCAGAAACCATGTTAAAAGATTTAGGGGAGCGTTATGGCGCAGATCCACAAGTTTTTGATAAGTGGGCCAGCTTACAGGCAATTAGCCCAGCAGCTTCAGTGTTTGATAAGTTGCAGAAACTTACCGAGTGTGCTCAGTTCAGCTGGACCAATCCTAACAGGGTGAGGGCGGTCTATGGTGCTTTTGCTATGCAAAACCCTGAGCAGTTTCACCGCGCCGATGGCAAGGGCTATCAGGTTTTAGCTGACGTTATCTGCAAGCTGGACCCAATCAACCCGCAACTGACTGCCCGTCTGGTTACGCCTTTATTATCATGGCAAAGGTTTGACCCACAACGTCAGCAGTTCATGCAAGCGCAGTTGAAATTGTTGTTGGCACTGCCGGACATCAGTAACGATTTATATGAGAAGGTCAGCCGAAGTCTGCACTAATGAACAAATCCTATAAATTCCATGCTGTACTCTCTGCAGAACAGTGCCTTGCTTATTATGAGGGCGCTGTAACGCAGGTGTTGGTTCGTGCTGATAGCGGTGAGAAAATACAACTGAGCGCTCATCATTTCAGGCCTTTTATCACTCATTTGGGTTTAACGGGTTATTTTGAGCTGACGACAACATCACAAGGCAAGTTTATAGCCCTTAAAAAAATAAATTAGAGCTAGTACTTTAAACGGTAGATTAAAACGCAACCTGCAAGAATCTACTATATATCTTTATTTTTCACTAACTTAACTATGATTCGTACAATTTTTGTAAACCCAGTTAAACTGAGGTGGGCTTGATACTGCGTGATCTGGTCGGTTCAGAGGAAAAACTAAAGACAAATCAACAGATTTACGACATCGCAAGCCTTGCGCCCTTTATAAAATGATGTAATTATTTTACCCAAGTGAGCAGAGATCAGAGCAGTTGAACCCGCTCATTACATTAAAAAAACAAAATTACCTGCAGGGACAGGGGGGGAGATCACAAGATGAACAAAAGGCCATTTGCCTTTGCTAAAAAGCCTTTAGCAATAGGTGTCGCGTCTGCGCTGTTAGCCTTGTCTGCAACATCCATTCAAGCCGCCAGTTATACATTAGGCGACGATGTAGAAGTTGTATTTGACTCAAGCTTTTCTTATGGCGCCAGCTGGCGTGCTGAAGACAGGAACTGGGAAACAATCAGTAAAGCCAATAATCCGGCTTTAAACTGGACCGGTTATAACGCTGCAAGCAACAATATCTACACTTCTTCACAAGTCTGGCAACAGCAGGGGGGTTATTCATCAAACGGTGATGCCGGTAACCTGAACTACGATAAAGGCGATATGTTCTCTGAGTTGTTTAAAGGCACTCATGAACTGTCGGTCACCAAAGGTGATTTTGGTCTCTTTACCCGTTTTATGTATTTTTACGACGCGGCCCTGATGGACAACGATGGCGCTTACACCAACCCGGTGTCTGGTAACCGTGTTGACCCTTGTGCCGATGATGAAGGCCGCGATTTAGCCTGCCGTGATATCCGTTTGTTAGACGCTTATATTTTTGCCAATTTTGCGTTAAATGACGGTGCGAATCCGTTATCAATCCGTGTTGGTAACCAGGTATTGAGTTGGGGTGAAAGTACCTTAATTCAGCACGGTATTAACATCACACCTATTGATGTGGGTATTGCCCGTTTGCCTGGTGCTGACTTAAAAGAAGCGTATATTCCTGTTGGTATGGTGTCTGCGTCTTTAGGTTTAACTGAACAGCTGTCTGCTGAAGTGTTTTACCAATACGAGTGGCAGAACAGCTATCTGCCGGTGCCTGGCACCTATTTTTCTACCAATGATTTTGCCGGTAAAGGCGGTTACAACCAGAACATTCAGTTAGGTTTTGCCGG
>JAYRUI010000107.1:0-7738 GCA_041919175.1 Rheinheimera sp.
AAACACGATACTACTCCATGAGGGCTAACGCCCGCCTCACACGCGAGCAACTTGTTGCGAGTCGGGCGCCGCAGGCGCGGTGTGCTGGCGTTTGTTAGAACTCACAGCTTGATAACGGCCAACATATCTTCGCCATCCTCATCCATACCCACCTCCTGAAAACCAAAACCCGAATAAAAGTCTTTTGCCACCGGGTTTTCAGGGTTATAACAAATTTCGATTTCTTTTATTTTGTCACTGGCTTTAATTTCATTGAGCGCCAAATTTAGGGCTGTTCTGCCAATACCCGCATTTTGATAACGTTGATCCACCATAAAGCGCCAGATAGAAACTTTTTCAGGCGTTTCAGATACCCACATGAAAAACCCGACAGGTTTATCGTTTTGATAGATCGCTCTGCAGGTATGTCCTTGGCAGTAATGTGACTCAACCAAAGACCACATATTGCTGGCAACATATGCCTGTTGCTCATCCGTGACATCTAAGTCACATACAGCTTCATAATTTGAGCTTGTAACTTCTTCCAGTGTGATATTCATGGCGTCCTGCATATTTTATTTATTTGTAATCACAAATTCATGAAAGCCTTCAGTTTCAGCTGGTTCAACTTTCAATACATTCTTAATAGGCAATTTCGCAAAAAGCCTATCCCAAAACTTTAATGCTTCGCGGTCTTTTTCATAAACAGCTACATGCCATTTTAATGAATTCTTTAACATTAACTGGCTGACAACATGCAAAGCGATACCTTTTGAGCGGTACTTAGGTAAAATAAAAATATCTGACAGTTCAGGCATTTCGCTGCCTAATATTTCTGTAGATTCAACAGTCACGAAACCTGCGATATTGTTATCAACAACAACTAAATAAGCGTCACAGTCTTCTTCCTCCGCTGCGACATCGCTGAGATATTCTTCGTCAATATCAAATCTGCCAGAACTATCAATATCTTCGTTATCAAAAGCACTTTGATGATATTGATAGAATTGCCAAAGCATCGAAAACGCGGGCAAGTCTGATGTAGCTAATTTTCGGAGTATTATTTTCATTTGAATCTCTAACGCCCAAAGCAGCGGCGCGCGTTAGCGCGTCCAGCCCGCAGGGCGATACTGCCTTTGTTTGTTAGGTGTTGAACTCGCTCATTGCTATTTGTTTTTATCACGAGCTAGCCTTCTGAGTTCCGCTTCATTTATTTAGAACCCCTGTTCGGCACGCTCTTTGAAAATATCCTCCATGCCTCCGGGATAGCGAAGGTACAGATTAATCTGTGCCAGCTCAGTATAAAAATCGTGCAAATCCCCCTCATTGAACTTAGTGGTGATAACTTCCTTTTTTCTAATCCTGGTTGTTGTAACAACTTCAGATTGGCCTCTTTCCCAATCCCACATACCGTGCACTAAAGCATTCCTATAATCTTGGTATGATTCGATTTTATCCTTTTGCTTTTCTAATACAGATCGTCTCGGTTCTTCTGCATGCGCTACAACTCTTTCGTTCCAGAGATCTAGGACCTTGGTAAAGCTCAAGTTATTCATTGCTTTAGGGAGCTCAATAACTTCTGCTTCTTGGGCATCAAATGTTTGCAGTGTTTGAAGAAATATCTCGTGCTCTATTGCTCCCCAGTGAGCCACAATTTTTCCGATAAAAAATATTTCATCGTCAGCTAGGCCATCATCCCATATCTGCTTGAGTTCCTTCTCGGATTCTTCAGCCATATTTACACCTAACGCACGCCTAAACGGCGAGCAACTTGTTGCGAGTCCAGCGGCCTCAGGCCGCGTTGTTTAAGGCGCTTGTTAGTTTTGTTTACCAATTGGCACCAACATAATTAGAGCTAGAAAATGCAATAACAACAGCCAGATAAGTACATTTGAAGCGCCGCCAAATGACTCCAATGCCAAACGTACCTGTTTATCAGTTGAGATCTTAGCTTGCTTATTAGCCTCAAGAATCTCAATAACCACCTTGGAATCTATAGAGCCTGAGGCACTAAAACGAGTAATAGTAGCTTCCGTAATTGCAACACTTTCTTTTAGGGGTAAAGTTTTGTTAAATTCAGTTTCAACATAATTTGGTAAGTAGGCGTTTAGACCAGAAAAAAATAGCAAGCAAAATGCTTGTTACCACAGCAGGAACTATTTTCCACTTATTAGAATTCAACACCTTACTCCCTGAAAAACTAACGCCCACTTAAGCGGACAAAAATGGTTGGTTATAATGTGCAGCGAAGCGGAACCTAACCAACTGTTTTTGTTCCGTTTGAAGTGCTTGTTATATTTTCTTCGCTCCATTGCAAACTAATACAAGCATTCACAACATCTTTAGGTCTTAATTCGTGACTACGAGACATATAGCTAGTTAAGTTACCTCCTATGTGCAAATCTACGTCCTCGACTAACTGAGAACAAAACATCTTATCCATATTCGTAAGTAACCACTTAGGTGCTTTACATTTTTTTAAAAACCTATTGGTCTCACGCACAGTGCCCGTAGATTTAGCAATAGGAATGCCGATAAAGACACTAACAACAGAAAGCAATAACAGTGGGTATGATCTTTTTAAATCATCAAATAGGAAAAATGAAATACACGAACCTGTTAGAAATACCAGTGCTAGAGCTTTAAACATATTGGTTAATATATGTGGCGCTCCAGAATAGGCCGCCCTTAAAGTTCCATATTTTATGTTTTTGTTAATCAATTCTTCTGTTTTATTTTTGAGCTTCAATATCTGTTGTTCTGTCAAAGGTTCAGGGCGAACTAATAATAAAACTTCTTTAGAACTTTTAACGATATCAGCAATGTCTGTTTTAATTACCCCTTTAGGAACAGCTTCAAGAATATATTTCTCGTCTATTGCAATACCAACATGACTCCAACCACTAAGGGTTGCACTTTTAATTAATGTATTGTTGTTTGTTGCAATAATATCACCGGCCTTCATGCAGTCTCCTGAAAATATAACAATTTAATAGAAGGCGAAGCGCCCGCAAGACGAACATTTTTCTGCCTTCTTTCATGATTTTTATTCATACCAAACTAGCGTTTATGTAACTATATTTCAATATTTTTTTCTTAAATCACTAAAGTTATGGCCGACAAAATCTATACAGAAGGTATGCAAGTTGGTGGATTTTTTACTCATACCGAACCACTGTTTATTTAAACAGTTAATCAGGTATGAAAAATGGCCTCACCTTTTTTAGATTACGTCAGGGAATTTATGGTGTCGCGGCGTTATGCCAAACGCACGGTCGATACCTATGTGTATTGGATCAGGTTTTATATTTTGTTTCACCACAAACGCCATCCGAATCAGCTGTCGGATGCTGAGGTAGAGCAATTTTTGTCTTACCTTGCCAATCAGCGGACTGTAGCGGTCAAAGCTCAGGCTACCGCTTTGAATGCACTGAGTTTTTTATATCGCCATATTATTTTGCGTCCGCTGTCGCTGAACCTGAATTTTAATAAGGCACCTGTGCCGCAAAAACTACCCGTGATGCTTACCCGGGTTGAGGTTCAACAACTGCTGGCTTTAATTGAACCCAAATACAAACTGCTGGCGCAACTGTTGTACGGTAGTGGTTTGCGTTTAATGGAAGCGGTTCGTTTACGGGTGAAGGTTATTGATTTTGACTATTTATCGGTACTTGTCTGGCAGGGCAAAGACAATAAAAAAGGCGTACTGTCTTCGGCGAGTACGCCCTACCCTTCCTTGTTGGCTGGTTAAGCTGGAATAGCACAAGCCGCGCCAGCAACAACAACCATCAGGCGGCAGCTTTACTCCACTTGCCTTAACTTCGCCGCTTCGGCGTAATCTTTGGCGGCGCGCCATTCCAGCGTGCTTTTGAGCACCAGCGTTAGCAGCGCCAATAAGGCGAGTAAAGACGACACGGCAAAAGCGGCGGCAAACTGGTATTCGTTATAGAGAATTTCGATATGCAGCGGCATGGTGTTGGTTTGTTCGCGGATTTTGCCCGACACCACAGAAACAGCACCAAACTCACCCATAGCACGGGCGTTACATAAAATAATGCCGTACAGCAGTGCCCATTTAATGGAAGGCAAAGTCACCCGCCAGAAGGTTTGCCAGCCGCTGGCACCTAAGGTAAGCGCTGCTTCTTCCTGCTCGCGGCCCTGCTCCTGCATCAGTGGAATAAGCTCACGCGCTACATAAGGGAAAGTAATAAAAATTGTCACCAGCACTATGCCTGGCACGGCAAACATCACACCTAAATCATGCTCGTTCAGCCATTCACCCCACCAGCCGCGGGCGCCAAAAATCAGCATAAAACATAAACCTGCGATCACCGGCGACACCGCGATTGGCAAGTCGATTAAGGTAATTAACAGTTGCTTGCCGGTAAAACGGAACTTGGCAATGGCCCAGCTGGCCGCCAGACCAAATATCACGTTACAAGGCACCGCAATCAGCGCTGCTATTAAAGTGAGTTTAATGGCGTGAGCCGCGGCAGGCTCGGTAATAGAAGCCACATACACTTGCCAGCCTTTGGCAAAAGCTTCACCAAATACAATCACCAGCGGTAATAACAAAAACAAGGTTAAAAAACCAAGGGCAAGGCCGGTTAGCAACAACCTTAACCACAAAGGCTCGGCCGTGGCTTTGCGCAGCGCTGGCGCTGTTACTGCACTTTGCTTTAGTTCAATGGCACTCATTTTACACCGCCGTGTCTTTGGTTGCTCCAGTGCTGCAATGCATTAATCAGTAGCAATAAAATAAATGAAATCAATAACATGACTGTGCCAAGTGCGGCTGCACCGGCGTAGTCGTATTGCTCCAGCCGCGACATAATTAACAGCGGCGTAATTTCGGTGCGAAACGGCATATTGCCACTGATAAACACCACAGAGCCGTATTCACCAATGGCACGGGCAAAGGCCAACGCAAAGCCTGTTAATAACGAAGGGATCAGCGCCGGAAAAATCACCCGGCAAAAGGTTTGTAACCTGTTGGCGCCCATACTGGCGGCGGCTTCTTCCAGCTCTTTGTCCACGTCTTCCAGCACCGGCTGCACTGTGCGCACCACAAAAGGTAAGCCAATAAAAATTAAAGCCAGCGTCACACCAAAAGCGCTGTAGGCCACTTTAATGCCCATAGCGTGGAAGAATTGCCCAATCCAGCCGTTAGGCGCATAAAGCGCGGTTAAGGCAATACCGGCCACCGCTGTTGGCAAGGCAAAAGGTAAATCCACTAAAGCATCGACTATTTTTTTACCGGGGAAGCTGTAACGCACCAGCACCCAGGCCACCAGCAAACCAAAAACTAAATTCACCAGCGCAGCCACAAAAGATGCGCCAAAGGTTAACCGGTAACTGGCAATAGCCCGCTCTGTGGTCACCACTTGCCAGAATTCGCTCAGGCTTAATTCAAAACTTTTTAGCAGCAGCGCCGACAGTGGCAGAAACACTATCAGGCTTAAATAAAAAGTGGTGAAGCCCATCGACAAGCCAAAACCAGGTAACACCGATTTTTTACGTTTAGAAAAAAAGCCCAAAGAAAACCTCATGCATTTAGTTGTGCTCTGCGGTTGGCAAGCGCTGAGCGCTTGTTGCAAAACTGCCCTCTACAAAACAGATGGCTACAAAACAAATTGTTAACGGTAAATGGCATCAAAAATGCCGCCTTCAGCAAAATGCACTTGCTGCAGCTTTGCCCAGCCGCCTAAATCGTCGGCGCTATATAACTTCATCGCCGGAAACTTATCAGCAAATTCAGCGGCAACTTTGCTGTCCACAGGCCGGTAATAATGCTTGGCAACAATACGTTGCGCTTCAGGGCTGTATAAATATTCCAGATAAGCCTGGGCCAAAGCTAAATTGCCTTTTTTCTCAGCACGTTTGTCTACCACAGCAACAGAAGGCTGCGCCAGCACCGACACTGATGGCACCACAATTTCTACCTGATCAGCGCCCAGCTCATTTACAGCTAAAAAGGCTTCGTTTTCCCAAGTGAGCAGCACATCACCAATACCACGCTGCACAAAAGTAGTGGTAGAACCGCGCGCGCCAGAGTCCAGCACCGGCACGTTGCGATAAATTTTGCTGACAAAATTGCGGGCTTCATCATCGCTCTGGCCTTGTGCTTTGGCATAAGCCCAGGCACCCAGGTAATTCCAGCGCGCACCACCTGAGGTTTTTGGATTCGGGGTAATTACATCTAAACCGTCGCGGGTTAAATCGTGCCAGTCTTTAATTTGTTTGGGGTTCCCTTTGCGCACCAAAAACACAATAGTCGAAGTGTAAGGCGCGCTGTGGTGTGGTAAGCGGTTTTTCCAGTCTGCAGGCAATAAACCGGCAATTTTGGCCAGCGGATCTATATCCACTTCCAGCGCCAGCGTCACTACATCGGCACGCAGGCCATCCAGCACTGAACGGGCCTGGCTACCGGAGCCACCATGCGACTGCTCAACTTTCACTGTGTTGCCGGTTTTGGCCTGCCAATGGGCAGCAAAAGCTTTGTTGTAGTCGCGGTACAGTTCGCGGGTGGGGTCGTACGACACATTTAGCAGCGTTTGTTCTTTGGCAACTAACGGCAGTGCTGTACTGAATGCCACCAGCAACACAACAACCCACAATGACTTTCTTTTCATCACTTTATCCTGTGCAGCTTGATTGCCGCGCCAAATTCCGGAATTCAGATATTCAGACGTCTGAACATCTTCTTATTGGCGCAGACTAAAACAATTCACACAAGATAAAAAGAATCAAAAAGTACTTCTCTATATCAAAAAGAAATATGGCGACAGTGAATTAGTTTACACAGCGCCAAAACGTGCCTGAATGCCAGGCAGACTGCCATCTGAATACAACCAGCGTCCTTGTGCCATCACGGCTTTTATCGCCAGCGTGGTTTTATCCAGCAGCACTAAATCGGCATCGGCCCCCACTGCAACCTTGCCTTTTTTTGGTAGTTTTAAAATGCGCGCCGGGTTTTGCGTCACCACCTGCAGTGCAATTTCAGTGGGCACACCCAGCCTGATGGCATCTGCCACTTCTTCATACAAGGACGCAATACGCCCTTCACCCAGGCCAATAAAGTTATTGTTGCTGTCAAATTCCGGTAACGAAGCGTTGGCGTCGGATGAAAAACTGATGTTGTGGATATTCACCCCTTGTTGCCAGGCTTGCAACAAGGCGTCGGCGCATTTAATTTCGCCCTGGGCTAAATCCTGCGCTGTAGTGCTGGTGGTAAAGTCGATATAACCGCCGGCTGCCACATAAGCAAAGCCCATCTGCAGCAAATGCTGGTTGCGGTTAATATGGGTGGGATAAAACTGCGTTAGCGGAATATCGCTGCTTTGCGCCACTTCGTGCAATAAACGGAGGCCGGCAGGCGCAGAACCCACATGCACACTAACAATACCGGCTTTACCCGCCAGCATGCCGCCCACCCGGGCTTGTGATGCCAGTTTTTTCAGCTCATCGGCAGTGGGTTGGGACGAGCGGTGATCGGCAATGGCCACCTCCCCAACACCAATAAACTTATCAATCAGCACCAGGTCTTCCATCACGTCGGCCATGAGAGTGCGGGCCGGAATTTGATAAGAGCCGGTATAACAATAACAAGTCACGCCAAGCTCGTTAAAAGCGCTGACCTTGGCCAATAAGTTGGTTAAGGTGCGGGTGACGGCATCTGTGCCCAGCACCCCCACCAAAGTAGTAACACCGGCACGCGCGGCATCGGCAAACTGCATTTCGGAAGTACGGGTGGTAAAAC
>JAYRUI010000108.1:0-7717 GCA_041919175.1 Rheinheimera sp.
ATGGCGGGCATGATAGTCGGTTCTTTTTATGGTCTGGCGCCTGCTTTTGCCGCAGCCCAGGGTATGAATACCGAACAGGTTGCCGCTTATATGGCAACCACTGTGGTCGCTGGTTTATTGGCGCAGTGGCCTATGGGTAAATTGTCCGACAGAATTCGACGTTCGCGCCTGATCCGTACTAATACGGTGATTTTAGGTGTGCTGGTGCTGGCGATGGCGTTATTGCCATTGTCCGGTTATCTGCAACTGCTGTTTACCTTTTGTTTTGGTATTCTGGCTTTTACTTTGTATCCGCTTGCTACTGCCATGGCCAACCAACATATCGAACAAGATGAACGGGTTGCGCTTTCTGCCACCATTTTATTGACCTTTGGTTTGGGTGCCAGTACCGGGCCTTTGATCGCGTCGGCATTTATGCAGTTTGGCGGCAGCAGAATGTTATACGCTTTTATGGCGCTGGTGACATTGTTATTGTTTATCCGGTTAACGCAGGTGAATTACCAGCAGAAACAACAGGATAAATCTCAGCCAAAAGATTATGTGATGGCATCGGGCGACCTGGTTTCATCGCCGCTGGCGGCAGCTTTGGATCCAAGGGTTGATCTGGCGACAGCGCAGCAACAGCTGATGGCCGAGCCACAAACACCAATTGCTGAACCTGGTCAGGGTGTGCAGCAGGAGCTGGTGTTTGAATACCATCACTCAGCCACAGCGGAGCAGAATTCAGCAAATTCAGTGCCGGCAACAACAGCTGTGGAACTACCGACAACAACGGATACCGGCGATATTACATCTGATGCGGTTGTTACCGCAGATCAGCGAGATAAGCCTGCTGAACACAGCAATACCAAACCTTAGTAACCTAGCAAAACATCATCTTTACCAAGCATCAGCCCTGTTAAGGGCTGATGCTTAACACCAGTTTGCCAACAACAGCATTACTGGCCAATAGCTGATGCGCTTTGTCAGCCTCTCGCCAGTCAATAGTTTGTGCTATCAAAGGGCTCAGCTCACCTGTTGCCAGCTGCCCGCCAAAACGCTGTAAAAACGCCTGACAAAGTGCAGCTTTGTAGCTATCTGAACGGTTGCGAAGTGTAGAGCAAATCAGCTGAGCACGTTTTTTAAACATCAACGCCATATCAAAAGCCGGTACTTGTCTGCCGCCCATCATCGCCAGCACCACAATACGGCCATCCTGTGTCAATAACTGCAGATCTTTGGGTATATAGTCACCGGCCACCGGGTCCACAATCACATTGAATCCGTCGGGCACCAAAGCTTTCAGCTCAGCCACAAAATCAGCATTTTTGTAATTGATGCAAAAATCTGCCCCCAGCGCTTTACAAGCAGCAGCTTTTACCTCGGAGCCAACAGTGACCGCAACTCTTGCGCCCAGCATTTTAGCCAGCTGAATTGCTGCGGTGCCAACCCCACTGGCACCGGCATGAATAAGCACGGCACCACCTTCAATAAGACCACCCAGCTCAACCATGGCCTGATAAGCCGTTAAAAACACTTCAGCCGTGCCTGCTGCCTGGGAAGCAGTAAGCGCAGCCGGACGCTGTAAGATATGGCCGCGATGCAACAGGGCATATTCGGCATAACCGCCGCCCGGCACTAAACCAAACACATCTTTGCCAAGCCAATGTTGCAAACTGTTATCACCCACAGCCACTACTGTGCCGGCCACTTCCAAACCCAGAACAGGGCTGTCCCCTGGCGGTGGCGGATAAATACCGGCACGCTGGGCTAAATCCGCTCTGTTAATACCGGCGGCGGCTACTTTCACCAGCACTTGATCCATGGATGGTACCGGCAGTGGCAGCTCGACAAATTTGAGGGTGCTGGTTGGCCCCGGATTTTCTACATCGATAGCGCGCATGCTTGTAGGTAGTGGATCATTTTCAGGGAATGACTGGCTTTCAGAACTTAACATGGGCATTTGAACTCCTTTTAAACAGATGCATGACAACGGCTTATTGAGCGGTGTTGCCAAAATTTGTGCATCAATACATTTAACATAAGGGCTTACCCTGCAAACACCAAGCACAAACAACGGGCAAGAACTGAAGTTTTGCTTTAGCTTTATACTTTTCGTGCTTAAAATGCGCCTCTTTTATTTTCAGGTGGATATCACAACATGACAGCCAGCATCATTTTACAAAGCGATCGCGACAAATCATTAAAACGCCGCCATCCGTGGGTGTTTTCGCAAGCAGTCAAGCAGGTGCATGGCACACCCAACTCAGGTGATACTGTCGATATCCTGACCGCTGACGGCAAATTTGTCGCCCGAGGTGCTTATTCGCCTAACTCACAAATCCGCGCCCGCGCCTGGACCTTTGATCAAAACGAAATCATTGATGCTGAGTTTTTCCAGCGCCGCATTCAGCAGGCCTGGGCGCTACGCCAGCAACTGTTTGATTTAAGCCAGACCAATGGGATCCGGGTGGTGGCAGCAGAGTCTGATGGTTTACCCGGTGTCACCGTGGATTTATACGCCGACGTGCTGGTGTGTCAGCTGTTAAGCGCCGGTGCTGAGCGTCAACGCAAACACATTATCAACGCACTGAAGCAGGTGTTTGACGGTTATAGCATTTATGAACGTTCTGATGTCGACGTGCGGAAAAAAGAAGGCTTAGAGCCACGCACTGGCTGGTTACATTTACCGCGCGAAAGTGGTGAAGTGACCATTAAAGAAAATGGCCTGAACATTCTGGTGGACGTTATCAACGGCCATAAAACCGGTTTTTATCTCGACCAACGCGACAGCCGTGCTGCCGCTGGCCGTTATGCCAAAGGCAAAACGGTGCTGAATTGTTTCAGCTACACCGGCACTTTTGGTTTGTCGGTACTCGCTGGTGGCGCCACTTATGTCACGAACGCCGATTTATCAGATTTAGCGCTGGAAACCGCCCGTCGGAATATGGAACTGAATCAGCTGGATTTATCCAAAGCTACAATGACCAAAGCTGATGTATTTAAACTGCTGCGCCAGTATAAAGACGAAGGTAAGCAGTTTGATATGGTGATTTTAGACCCACCAAAGTTTGCTGAAAACAAAACTCAGCTGGTGGGCGCCTGCCGTGGTTACAAAGATATCAACCGTGTTGCCATGCAAATTGTAAAACCTGGTGGTTTGTTATTAACCTTTTCCTGCTCAGGGTTAATGGAAGAAAGTTTGTTCCAGAAAGTCGTGGCGGATGCTGCGCTTGACGCCAATCGTGGTTGTTTGTTTATTGAAAGGTTAAGTCAGGCAAAAGATCACCCGATTGCCAGTTTTTACCCTGAAGGTCATTATCTGAAGGGTCTGGTTTGTATCATTCAGTAAAGCAATTTCTTCCATTGTGATCTGAAGCCGGCGCGGTCAACATTCGCGCCGGCATTTTTGACTAAACTTATGCTCCCCCTTTGCCGCCCGGCTGCTTTATCATCTCTCTGCTCCATCTCTTTGATCCATCTATCGCAGCCAACTGTATAAAACGGCTATTTTGCTGGTCGTTGGCCTCTGACTTGGTTACCATCAGCCCATTATTTTAAATTCATGCCAACCCAGGCTATTGATCATCTACAGGAGTTTTTATGCGTTTATTCATCGCCGCTATTGCCCTCTCCACCACTTTTGCAAGTCAGGCTGCCTGGCAGCTCAGCCCTGAACAATCCCAATTGCGTTTTGTTTCAGTAAAGAACGGTACTGTGGCTGAAGTGCATAAATTCAGCCAGCTGTCGGGCAACTGGGCAGATGACGGCAAAGTCACAGTGCAAATTCCTGTGGCAACTGTAGATACGCTGATCCCTATCCGTAATGAGCGCATGCTGGAGCATGTATTGAACGCCAAAAGCTTCCCGCACATCAGCGCCAGCGCACAAATTGAGCCAAAACTGCTGTCTGATTTAACAGTGGGTGCCAGTATGCAGCACAGCACCGAACTGAGCTTAACTTTGCTGGATAAAACCCAAACCTTACCAGTGCAGTTAACACTGACCAAACTGGCAGATAACAAAATTCAGGCAACAACCACAGCCCCGGTACTGGTCAACAGCACTGCTTTCCAACTGGATGCCGGTGTACGTAAACTGCAGGAAATCGCCAAGCTGAACGACATCAGCCTGCTGGTACCAGTAACTTTCCATGTGGAATTTAAACGTAACTAACAGCTGCAACTGACGTAAAACCCGTATGCGCTGCATAAAAAAAGACAAGGCTTGCCTTGTCTTTTTTATTTAAAATTAGAAACTTAAATAAATAGCGCCACGAATTAAAACAATAAATGCGCCATCCCTGCTATCACCGGCAGCGTCACTAAAGTCCGCAGCAGGAATATCACCAGTAGATCCCACAAAGTGACCGGGATTTTACTGCCAAGCAATAAAGCGCCCACTTCTGACATATAAATCAGCTGCGTTACCGACAAAGCCGCAATCACAAAACGGGTCATGTCGCTGGGCACTTCGGCAATAAGAATGGAAGGCACAAACATATCGGCAAAACCTACCATTACAGCTTTAGAGGCATCCACGGCAAAAGGGATTTGCAATAATTCGAATAACGGCACAAATGGTGCACCCAGCCAGCTAAACACCGGCGTGTATTCGGCCAGCATTAAAGCGCAGGTGCCCACTGCCATGATCACCGGTAGAACCCCAAACAACATATCCAGCACAGTTTCCACACCTTCACGCGCCGTTGCTTTAAAACCCGGCGCCATACTCGCTCTGTGTAAACCATGGGCAAAGGCACGACGCCAGACCGATGTCTGGTTAAACTGGCCACCTTCGGCTTTCATATGGTCAAAACCATCAATAAAAGTGTCGGGTTTATAACGCAGCGGCGGCAGATAAGGCAGCACTATGGCAGCCACAATACCAGCCAGACAAATAGTGCCGTAAAACTGCACAAACATATGCTCAAGCTTCACCTGCCCCAGCACCACTAAACAAAAAGTGACGGATACCGCAGAAAAGGTTGTGCCAATCACCGCGGCTTCACGCGCAGTGTAAAAGCCGGCCTCATATTGTTTACTGGTGAGCAAAATACCGACACTGCCATCGCCGAGCCAGGAAGCAATACAATCCACCGCCGAGCGGCCAGGCAACCGGAATACCGGCCGCATAATTTTGGTCATCAGGGTGCCAATCATTTCCAGCAAGCCAAAATTCAGCAGCAATGGCAAAAACAAACCGGCAAATACAAACACACACAAAAGCACCGGCAATAAGTCATTAAAGACTAAACCACCGGTCGCGCTGCTATGAATGGCTGCTGGCCCAACGGCAAAAAGCGTGGCTACTATAAAGACCGCCCCCATTAACCGTACCCACAACCAGATTGGTGCTGGTTTAAACAACTTTTGCCAGACATGATGTTGCATAAAAGCGGCGGGTTTGACCGAAGTCCAGAGTGTGCAAAGTGCAGAGCTACTGACAATGGCGGCCAATAACCAGGGCATCACAGTGCCTAAATTGGCTTTTAACCAGTTGGCCAGCATAGCCACCGGAATCGTCAGGCCCTTTTCTGCCGGCACCGGCGTCATAAACAAAAAAAGCCCAAGCAAAGACGGGAACACCAAAATGGCGAGATTACGCCAGCTGAAATAATTGGCGGCTGCGTTTAAAGACATGTTTCATCAATGTAACAAGATTAAAATTGCGGCAAGGGTAAAGGCTTTGGCCTTTGCTGTCATCCTTTAAGTGCACAAAGGCTGAGCGTTTGCTGTTTTTTTAGCTGCCTGACTGTGCAGAAAATTTGCCGGGATCTGGCTGATTCTGAGCAAAAGTCTCAGCATAAACACTGTTAATTCAATTCAATAAATAACAAACCCAATAAATACAGATCTTCACCTTCCTGACTACAACGCACCACTTTGGCATGGGCGTCCAGTGGCGCGACACTGGCATTGTTGCTATCGAGCCGCACGTGCAACATCATGCCCATCTCCAACGGTTCATCCACTTCAACTGACATACCGGTAGCACTTAAATCGCGGCAAATGCCATCCAGCTCACGACCTGACTCCGGATCGTTAATCAAAATCTGCACATCACAATTAATCATCATCCTAAAATAATTGCGTTTGTCGTTTCTGCTCAGCATACAATCCCCGGGCTTTTTTTAGGCTCTGCATTGTTATAATGCCAATATGCCTAAGTGTAAAGGCAATAATCCTGCACCGACAATCTGCAATAAAACCAAAGAACCACGCTGTTATTTCAGCTCCTGCACCGCCAGCAACACCCTTTTACCGGAAATCGGGTATGGCGTGCCCAGCTGCTGGGCGAATAACGACACTTTGAGCTCTTCCAGCATCCAGCGAATGGCTTCGACTTCAGCAGGCACAGTTTTGCCGGTAAATTTGCCGAGCAGGTTTTTATAAGCATCTTCTGCTTTTTGATACTCGTGCATCATTAAGCGGTCGCGCTGAGGATCCACCGGCAGTTTTTCCAGCCGTTTTTGTAACGCCAGCAAATAACGGCGTACATCGTCCAATTTTGCCGCGCCATGTGATGACACAAAACCTTTAAATAACAATGTATCAAGCTGTTGTTTAATATCAGCATTTGCATAGGCCAGGGCTAAATCCAGCCTGCCGCGTAAACGTTTGGAAATATCATGACCTATGGTTAAGATTTGTTCTACTTTCAGTGCAATTTGCAAAACTGTGTCGCCAATCTCAGCGCGTATTTTGTCGCGAAGCTGGATAAAATCCTGCTGATTTTCAGGCCAGGGCTGATTTGAGATAAGCTGGTCAACACCTGCCGCAATACAATCATCAATCAGCTCCAGCACTTTGCCAAAAGGATTAAAATACAAGCCCAGTTTGGCTTTATTGGGCAAGGAATCCTGTAAGTACTTCACTGGCGATGGAATATTTAACAGCACTAAACGACGAAGGCCGAGTCTGGATAAAGCGGCGGCTTGCTCCGGATTATCCAGCAGTTTCACTGACACACTGTGTTTATCATCGACCAAAGCCGGAAAAGCTTTGATCTGATAGCCACTTTGAACCTTGATATATTCACGCGGCAGTTCACCAAAACTCCATTCGGTGAGTTTTTCCTGCTCTATGCCCTGCTCGGCCACCGCACTCAGGCTTTGTTGTAATTTGCCCTGCAGCTCCTGTTTTAACAAAGCTAAAGAGCGGCCTTGTTTGAGCGTATTGCCTTTCTCATCCACCACTTTAAAGTTAAATTTTAAGTGCGCGTCCAAAAGGCTGAGCTCCCAACTTTCATCAGGAATAGTCACACCGCTCATCCGCTTTAAACGCTGCGCCACCACCTGCAGTAATGGCCCATCATCCGGCTTAATGCTTTGCAATAAAGCATCGGCGTAGTTTGGAGCCGGCACAAAGTTACGGCGCAGGCTTTTTGGCAAAGATTTTATCAGCGCTACTAACAGCTCATGCCGAAGGCCAGGAATTAACCAGTCGAAACCTTCATCTTTGAGCTGATTCAGCAAATTTAACGGTACTATCAGGCTAACGCCATCATCAGGCGCACCGGGTGAAAAATGATATTCCAGCGGCAGCGTTAAATTGTCCTGACACCAGACTTCCGGGTAACTGTCGGCCGTGATGTTGTCGGCATTGTGTTTACGCAGCTGCTCAGGGTCAAAATTCAGATAAGCCGGGTCTTTTTGTTTTTGCTGACGCCACCACTTTTGAAAATCAATGCGGTTATTGGCCCACAGCGGGATTTTCTCTGCATAAAAACCGGCCAG
>JAYRUI010000109.1:0-7691 GCA_041919175.1 Rheinheimera sp.
TTCCGCCATTTATCTTTTAAAACTATTGGCAGTTCAGCTTTGCAATCCAATGCAGTGGCAGGCCTTGCCAATCATAAACTGCTTGTGGCCATGCCGGGCTCACCCGATGCCTGCGCGCTGGCCATGCAGTCGCTGGTGCTGCCACAACTGGATGCCCGTCAGGGACCTTGTAATTTTGTGCCTTTGCTTAGTGCACCAGCCAATAGTCTGCCATTTAATCAGACTGAACAAAGTTGCTGTGGAGGAACACGCTGATGGCAAATAACTCAGATAACACAATTTACAAAGAGAAAGAGAATCCAACTTTGCCAGAACTCACTCATTTAACCGCTGACGGTAGCGCCCATATGGTGGATGTTGGGCATAAAACCTCAAGCCAGCGCCAGGCCATCGCCTCTGCTTTGGTACAAACCACACCCCAAGTCATTGAATTGCTGTTAACTGCCAACTTAAAAAAAGGCGACGCACTGGCCTGCGCCCGAATTGCCGGCATTATGGCTGCTAAAAAAACCAGTGATTTAATTCCGCTTTGTCACCCGCTGGCACTGACGAAAGTGGATATCAGCTTTAGTGCGGACGCCACCAAAGGTCAGTTAAAAATTTTTGCCACTTGCGCTGTAAACGGTAATACAGGTGTAGAGATGGAAGCCTTAACAGCGGCAGCCCTTAGCGCTTTAACCATTCACGATATGTGTAAAGCGGTGGATCCGGCGCTGGTGGTCAGCAATATTCAGCTGGAAGAAAAAACTGGCGGTAAATCAGGGTCTTGGCAAAGAGCTGAATTTTTAATACAAAGGCAACACAACACAGCACCAGCTGGGCTTTCAGGAGTACAGTCTCATGATTAACATTCTGTTTTTTGGTGCGCTGCGTGAACGTTTGCAATGTGCCAGCCTGACATTCCAAGCAACAAATCTGCATTCGGTGGCAGCAGTTCTGCAACAGCTCAAAGCACATTCCGCTGATTTTCAACAGGCTTTTTCAGATAACAACTTGCTGTGTGCTGTGAATCAGCAGCTTTGTGATTCAGCAATGCCGGTCAAAGCCGGTGATGAAGTGGCTTTTTTCCCGCCAGTCACTGGGGGTTAGTATGAAAGCGTTCACAGCAAACACTGCAAATACAACACATAGCGGGAATACTGCTGCACCTTGTGTCATTCAGATCCGCGTACAACCGCAAGACTTTTCGCAGAACAAAGAGTATCAACAACTGGCAGCCACGCCTTATTGTGGTGCAGTGGTGACCTTTGTCGGTTTAGTGCGCGACCATCCAGAGCTGCAATTACAGGCATTAGAGCTGGAGCATTACCCGGGCATGACCGAAAAAGCGTTGCATCAGATTGCAGCAGAAGCGGCACAAATGTTTGATTTAAAAGCAATATCCATAGTGCATCGCATAGGTGTGCTGACCACCCAACAACAAATAGTGTTGGTTGGGGTGGCTGCTAGCCACAGAGCCGAAGCTTTTCAGGGTGCGGAATTTATCATGGATTATTTAAAAACCAAGGCTCCGCTTTGGAAAAAACAACATGACAACAATGGCGCCTCCTGGGTGCAAGCCAAAACAACAGATCAACAGCAACAACAACGCTGGCAGCCGGTAAAAAAAGGCGAAGAAGATGCAAAAAGCTAACAAGCTGCGTTTTTTTGCTGTAGTCGGTTGTTGCCTCTGGCTGATCTTCAGCAGCAAAGTGCATGCCGACAGTGCCGGCAACCCTCCGTTGCGTGTTGCTGCCGCTTCAGATTTACGTGATGCGCTTAACGCCGTCACAACACAATTCCGGCAACAACATCCGGATATCTCGGTAGAGCTGGTGTTTGGCTCTTCCGGTAAACTCAGTCAGCAAATTCAGCATGGCGCCCCTTTTGCACTTTATATTGCCGCTGACCGCAGTTATGCCGACCAATTATGGCAACAGGGTTTTACCGAACAAGCACCGGTGCTGCTTGCCAAAGGTCATCTGGTGCTGGTGACCCGCCAGGGCCTGCTGGCGGCCAATAATCTGGCTGAGCTGGTACAGCCCCGTTTCCGTTATATCGCCATTGCCGAGCCGCAGTATGCCCCTTATGGCGACAGAGCCAGACAAGCACTGCAACAAAGTGGTTTGTGGCAACAATTAAGCCCGAAAATTGTTTATGGCGAGAACGTCGCCAAAACCTGGCAACTGGTACAAAGTGGCGCTGCCGATGCGGCGCTGGTGGCTTTATCTTTAATACAGAAACCCAATCAGCCACAACCTTTTCCGGTTGTTGCACAAGAGTTGCATCAACCTTTACTGGCAGCCATGGTGCTGGTGACATCCAGCGCCGGTGATGTTACCAATAACAGCAAAATTTTTTACCATTACCTGCAACAACAATTGGTAAAATCCCAGCTTGAACTTTATGGTTTCAGCGCTTTATGACAGCAGCAAGCAGCGCGCTGAGCCTGCATTTAAACACCGCCGACTGGCAGGCGTTATGGCTAACGCTGAAACTTTGTAGTGTCACTACTGTTATTCTGCTCCTGGTCGCGATGCCACTTGCGTGGTGGCTGGCCTTTGGCAAACAAAAACGTCACGCCCTGGTAGAAGCACTGGTGACCTTACCGCTGGTATTGCCCCCCACAGTGCTGGGGTTTTATTTATTGTTGTTATTCAGCCCGCAAGGTTTCGGTCAGGTACTGGCCGCTTTAGGTTTACCACCGCTGCTGTTTAGTTTTGAAGTGTTAGTGATTGGCTCGGTGATTTACTCATTACCTTTTGCCGTGCAGCCGCTGAAACAATGTTTTTGCAGTTTTGGCAAACAACCACTGGAAACCGCCGCTTTGCTTGGTTCCGGCCGGCTGGACCGGTTTTTTCATGTGTTATTGCCTTTGTCGCGGCCAGGGCTCGTTGCCGCCGCCAGTTTAACTTTTGCCCATACTCTGGGTGAATTTGGCATGATTATGATGATTGGCGGAAGTATTGCAGGTGAAACCAAAGTGTTGTCGGTATTAATTTACGACCACACTGAAGCAATGAATTATGGCGCCGCCCATCAGCTGTCCCTGCTGATTGTGTTGTTATCCGTATTGTTGTTATTTGGCCTAAACCGATGGCAACGGAGGAGCTGATGACAAATAACCTGTTGTCTTTACAAATAAAACTATGCCGGCCGGACTTTGAGCTTGCGATCAATACAACACTACCGCTGAACGGCGTGACTGCCATTTTTGGCCGTTCTGGTTGTGGTAAAACCACCCTGTTAAGGGCTATTTCCGGGCTGGAAAGACAACTGCAGGGACAGATTTATTTTGGTGAACAGTGCTGGCTGGATGACAGCTTGCCGAAGCACAAACAACACTGCCCTGTGGCTGAACGTCATATCGCCTTGGTCAGTCAACACGACACCCTGCTGCCACATTTAACCGTCGAAGAAAATCTGGTCTTTGGTTTTAAGCGCCAGCCTTTAGTAAGGCGCAAGCTACAACCGGATGAAGTTTATCAACGGCTGGCATTAACCCCTTTGTTAAAACGCAATGTGCAGCAATTATCCGGTGGCCAGAAACAACGGGTAGCACTTGGCCGGGCTTTATTGGCACAACCACAATTGTTGTTGTTGGATGAACCTTTTAGTGCACTGGATTTACTGGGGCGGCAGGAAATTTTGCCTTATCTGCAACAACTGCTTGCCGATATTGAGATCCCGGTATTACTGGTGAGTCATCAACTGGAAGATGTGGTACAGCTGGCCGACCAGCTGTTATTGCTGGAGCATGGCAGCATAAAAGCCCAAGGGCCGCTTGCGTTATTGTTGCACAGCGAAACCCAACTGCAAAACGAAGCGTTGAGTTTGTTATATGGCAAGCTGCAACCAGGCCTGCCAGCGCCGGACTGTTACTGTGCGGTGTTGCTTGCCACTGAAACTGTGTTCTTGCCGCGCTATAACAACCAAGCTGATAACAGTGATCACAACATTGCTCACAACAGTAATAAGCTTGGGGACAAATGCCGTTTAAGAGTGCGGGCCAAAGATGTCAGTGTCAGTTTAAAACCGCTGCAACAAAGTTCTATTCAGCTGCAATTACCGGCCAGTATCAACCACTGGCATCCGGGCCCGCAGCCCACCGACTTATTGTTGTATCTGACATTGGCCGACGGCCAGCAACTGTGTGCCCAAATCAGCCAGCTGGCTTTTAAGCAGCTGAATTTACAAGCCGGTACCGCTTTATATGCCAATATCAAAGCAGCTGCGCTGAGTTAAAGCGCAGCTGCCACAACCTTAACAGCAATAGCCTGGTTTTTTACCTTGTTGTGCCTGCAAAAAACCATCTGCAAATTGTTGTAAACGCGCACTGCTGCTGCCTTCGGGCAACATCACTTCTATCATGGCAAAACGGGTTGGCTCGGCCAGCGCATACCCCAGCGCACTTTCAAGTTGCGATAAAGTCCATACCTGATAAGACGCGCCGCCCATGCCCCGGGCTATGGCTGAATAGTTCCAGCCTGCAAGACCGGTACTTTGCAGTTTTGGTGAAAAAGCTTTGATCATCTGCCAGCTGCGGTTATTCAGCAGCAACACTATCGGCGCAAAACCATAACGGGCGCAGTGGCCAAGCTCAAGCCCTGTCATCTGAAAAGCACCATCGCCCACCAGCACCAAAGGCCGTAAACCGCTGGCCGCCTGCACGCCAATAGAAGCAGGCACGGCATACCCCATAGACGCGTAATATGCTGGCGCCAGTAAATGGCTGGCTTCGAGCTGTAAAGATGCAAATAAACAATCGCCAATATCACAGACCACAGGCACTGTTGCCGGTTGCTGGCAAAGCAGCTGATGTACCAGCCCAAGGGCGTTGGCGGAATTGAGCTTACGATCGTCGGTGGCAATCAGCTGTGGCTGCTGCGGCAAAGCCGGCGGCGGCGCTGAAAATACCGGTAGCGGCTGTGTCAGCAAAGCGCCAAACAGCTCTTTCAGGCTGAGATCATGAAAAATAACCCCGGTCATTTTCAGCTCACCCTGCTGCATCAGCAGTAGTTTCTCCGGCGTAAACAGCGCCTGATGGGCAGCAAAATTGCTGTCGTTCTGAATAACCCCAATTTCAATAATTAAATCGGCATCCGACAAGAGCTGCATGGCTAGCGAGTCTTGGGCATCCACAAAAACACCGGCATACATCGGATGTGTTGCGCTGATACAACTGCGGCCAAGCAAAGTGGTTAACACCGGTACCTGAAGTTTGCTTGCCAGCTGCTCCACCTCGCTCACCACGTTAAAACGCCGCACGCCAATACCGCACAACAGCACCGGTTTTTTCGCTTGTGCCAAGCGTTTTTGCAGTGCTTCAACGGCCAGTTGCAACTCCTGTTGATGTAACGGATCTTGTTGTGCACTCTGACATTGCAAGGCCGCTATGGCCTCAGCGGCCACATCTTTATTTAACTGCCATTCTGCTGCATCACGCGGAAACTCAATCAACACAGGGCGCGATTCACGCACGCAAATGGCCACTGCACGGCATAACTCGGCAGCAGCGGTGCGGGCATCATCCAGCCTCACCTGGGCACAAGTGATTTCGCGGTAGATCTCCCGTTGTGAATCCAGATGCTTGGCTTGATGGTGAATGGCAAGCTCGGTGGCAATTTCAGCTTTCGAAGGAAAGCCAGCAATCACCAGTAACGGCACCTGCTCAACATAAGCCTGAGCCACAGCGTTCACGGCATTCAGCGCACCGGCACCATATGTCAGCACCACAGCACCTGGTTGATTGCTAAAACGGGCTGCACCGTCGGCGGCAAATACCGCTGAAGGTTCGTGACTTAAATAATACAGCGGCAGCCTGCCATCCTGCTCCAGCGCGGCAAAAAGCGGCAAAACGAAATCACCCGGTATGCCAAAAATTTGCTTTACGCCAACCTGTTGCAGTTGCTGCAACAATAAATCCACTAAACGCATATGCTGCACCTCAGTTTTTTGTTGTGCTGAGTCTGCGACGCCAGCTCTTTGCTGTTGTTGACCTGGATCAAAAGCCACTCTATTGCGGCGCGGCAAAAAGGAGGTATGCCTATACGGCTTTTGTTTGCGCTGAATCGCGCGTTGAGTTGTGGGTGCCGAATGTGCTGATAAAAGTCTGGGCAAACACCATGATAAAAATGCGGTTTACATACAATTAAAAATGCGATGAATAGTGTGCTGCAAGCTGGAATAGCAGAAAAGCAGAAAAGCGAAACAGCACAGCAGCCAGCTTGCGGAACACCGGCTGCATCAGGCGTCGCTGTTAACGCAGTATATTGCTCAGCAGCTGAATATGAATATTGTCGCCGGGCAACACATCAGCACGGGGTTGCTCCAGCACAGCCAGACAATTGGCCGCAAGCAGCGACGACAGCATCCCAGAGCTGTCCTGTCCCGAAGGTTTGGCTTCAAGCCGGCCATCTCGCTCGACAAAAGCTGCCCGCTGAAAATCGAGCCGCCCTGGTTTTTTCGAAAATGCCGCAGCGGCCTTTGCAGTGAAATATTGTGGCCCTTGCCAATGTTCACCGGCCAATTTCCGGATCGCCGGTTGCGCCAGTTGATCAAAAGTCAGCACTGCCGACACCGGATTACCCGGCAAGCCAAAAAACCAGCAGTGACCAATTTGACCAAAGGCCAAAGGTTTCCCCGGTTTGATAGCCACCTGCCAGAAATTAACATTGCCAAGCTCAGTTAACACCTGACGGGTGTAATCGGCATCGCCAACAGAGACACCACCGCTGGTAATCAGCACATCCATTTCAGCTGCTGCCCTGGCAAAGGCGGCTTTCAGTTGTACCGGTTCATCCGCCAGCCAGCCATAATCTGTGACCACCACATCAAGCCGTTTTAACATGGCTGCAAGCACCACACTATTACTGTCATACAACTGCCCTTGCGCCAAAGGTAAACCAGGCGCCACCAGCTCATCGCCGGTGGAGATAAGCCCCACTTTTAACTGTTGATACACCGGCAAAGTTGCATAACCCAAAGTGGCAGCAAGACCAAGATGCAAGGGCCCAAGCCTTTGGCCTTTTTTCAGCACCACAGCACCTGGCGAAATTTCTGAGCCGGCTAAACGCACATGATCACCCGGCTTTGGCTGACAATTTAACCGTATTTTATCCGGCTCTGGTTGGGTAACCTGCTCTTGCATCACCACAGTATCAAGTTCTGCGGGCAATTTGGCACCTGTCATAATACGCACACAACAACCCAAAGGCAGCGACCCCTGATACGGATGACCGGCCAGACTTTGCCCTACCAGCGTTAATAATGGTTTTGTTATAGCGTCTGAATACCGGAAGGCATAACCGTCCATTGCCGCATTGGTATAAGCCGGAATTTGCAAAGGTGACAATATATCTTCGGCCAATACCCAGCCCAATGCCTGTTGCAACGGCTGTTGCTGCACTTTCTGCTTGCAACTGACGGCCTCCAGCAGCTGCGACAAGGCCTGCACAAAAGACAACATTGGTTTTTTCCCTTGCGGCAAGGCTGCGTTGGTGGCGGTCATGGGGTGCTCCGTTAAATCAATTGCTGCTGACAACTGCTTAAAACTTTGAATCAAGCGGCTTAAGTCATTTAACAAACAACCGCTCAAGGCATTTTACAAGCCTGTGTAAAGGCTTAACACAAAGCCCGCTACAGGCTTCGGCTCTGATGATTTACCATCCAGACTGCGGCTTCGACTCTGGAGCGCAAATTGAGTTTTTTCA
>JAYRUI010000110.1:0-7677 GCA_041919175.1 Rheinheimera sp.
AGCAGGTGCTGCTGACAACAAATTGAGCGCGGCGCCGGTATTTTTGTTATCGCCAAAAGGTGCTTACACCAACGCCAATATGGAGGGGCTGTATTTACCGCGTATTCCCCGCTATTCCATTTTTAATAAGTCGCAGGACAGGCTGGGCCTGACCGGCGCTTTTCAGTATCAGCTGAATGACGATGTAAAATTCAGTCTGGACTTATTACATGCCACCCTCGACAGCACCATGGACGAATTTCAGTATTCGGCGTTATTGCGCGGCAATGTCAGCAGTAAAACAAAAATTTATGCCGACAATTTAGTGGTGGATGCCAGCAACACTGTGGTGGCGGCAACTTTGTCCGGCGTGCCTATCCGCTCTGAGGCCCGTAAAGATGAATCCAGTTCCGATTTTAATCAGGTGACTTTCACCACCGACTGGCAGTTAAACGATGCGCTGAGCATGGTGGCGCTGTTGGGCCTGGGTAAATCCAAACTGGATATTCCGTTTCAGCATACCTTTGCGCTGGATTCTTTTAATTCCACTTTTGCCTATAGCTACGATGGCAATATCAATCCGGTCAGCCTGATAGGCCAAACCGGCACTGGCCTTGCGAGCGGCAGCATGAATATGGATATGCCGTCTTTTGCTTTTGCCCCGGCGCAGGCTTTTGGCAAAAGTTACACTCAGGCTGAGCTGTCACAGCTGATGATGAACCCTGACTTATACAGCTTAGGGTTAGTTCGGAAAAAAACGCAGTATATTGATAGTGAAAACAGCAACTTAAGTTTGAGTTTTAACTATGAACTTTCCGACAATCTGAAGTTAAAGTTTGGTGCAAACCACAGGGTGTTTGAAACGGCCAATGTGCAGGCCGACAACGCCTGGAAGTTACTGAATACCAGCACCAATAAAACCAGTGGTGAAAGTGCCGAAGTCTGGGTGCAGGCACTAAGTAGCGCCCAAACCCGTGGTGCTTTATATGCCTTGTCGCTGGGCGACGCTGGTCAGCATTTTGGCAATGCCGCCAATATACCTGGCTCGTCCAGTTTAAATGCCGGCAGCTGGCTCACCACAGACTACGGCAAAGTACTGAATACTTTTGGCAATGCTGATTTTTTTGCCGCCAAAGAGCGTTATGCCACCACTTATGATGTCAAAGAAGAAGTCAGTGGTGCCTATCTGCAACTGGATTTTAACCAGACGCTGTTTGATAAAGAGCTGCGCGGTAACATCGGGGTGCGGCTGATTGATAACACCAACACCTCAGCCATTGTGAACCTCGATCATATTTATGCCGATGGTTATACCCCGGGCCGTGGCGCCGGTGCGGCAATAGCGGGTGGTTATGGCTGGCGTGAAACTGTTAGTGAAAACCGCGATCTGTTGCCGTCATTAAATTTAGCTTATGATTTAACTGAAGATTTAGTTGCACGTTTAAGTCTGGCCAAAGCCATTACCCGCCCGGCCATTGCCGATTTAGCTTCAGCCATTAAAGTGAACACACCCGATAGTAAAGATCCAACCGCGACCATTGAACTGGGCGCCGGGCCTACGTTAAGGCCTTATGAGTCGGATCAGATTGACCTGGCGCTGGAATGGTATTTTGCCGAAGAGTCTTTATTGGCGCTGGCAGTGTTTTACAAAGACATCACTGGCCTGAGTAAAGGTTCTGCCACCGAAACCTTCAGCCGTGAGCAGCTGAGCGCCATGGGCATTGATCTGGGTGATATAGACCCGGCGACAGTGAGCTGGGATGTAACTCAGCTGCAAAACACGCCGGCGGAAGGCGTGCGTGGCGCTGAATTTATTTATCAGCAACCTTTTAGCTTTTTACCTGAACCCTTTAATAAATTTGGCTGGCAGTCGAATTTAACCTGGATTGATTACCAGCGTGACATCAAAGATCCATTTAAAAAGCAGCTGGTGAGTTTATTGGCAGAAGAGACGTCGCGCCTCAGTTACAACTACACGCTGTATTTTGAAGAAGACAACTGGAGTGCGCGGGTTTCTTACAACTTCCGCGAAAGGTATATCAAAGAATATCTGGATAAGTACAAAGACGAAGCCAGCTTTGGTCGTGGTTATGAAGACAAAGGCCAGCTGAACTTCTCATCCCGTTACAAAATATCCGATGCTTTATCGGTGTCTTTTGAAGCGCTGAACCTGACCAATGCTGCCACAGAACAATGGAATGATGTTTATGTGTCGAGGCCAGCCGAATATCTGTTGACCGGACGGCAATATCTGGTTGGGGTGCGGGGCAGTTTTTAACCGCCGCTGATACTGCCAAAGTCTCGTACTCAAAGACTTTGGCAGACTTTTTCAAAGGCACTGTAAAACCACGCAGTGCCTTTGCTGTATTCAATCAGTGGGTGCTGTGGCATCGCTGTTTTTTGTATTGAGGTGCATGTGGAAAACGGCAACAGATTTGGCAACAGCTTTGCCAACAGATTTGATAGCAAAGCTGATTTAACGAAGAATAATAAAGGCCAGCTGAAGTTATTGCTGCTGGCTGTTGTTTTGGTATTGCCGTTTCAGAGTGATGCTCAGCAGTCTGTGAGTTTGACGCCGGCTCCAACAATCTCACCTTCAGCAACCGGCTCTTCTGCAATCACATCGCCAAAAACCGCATCACCAACAACCACCTTTGCAACAACAGCAGATCCGGAAAAAAGCACCGACAGCAGCTGGCGCGAGCAGGTGCAACAGGATAAACCCTGGCGGGCTTATTTTGCAGAATCAGAGCGGCTACTGGCCTTGGATCAGGCGTTTTTAGCCGCTGAGCTGCAAAGGCTGGGCAGTAAAACCGCAATCAAAGCTGAAAAAACCAAACAGTTTGGTTTTGATGACAAGCCAACCGCTGCTTTTTTACAAAGTGCTGAAGCAGCCAGAGTGGCCCGGGTGATTTTATCTTTTCAAACCCCCTCCGGCGGCTGGAGTAAAAGAACGGACATGGCCGGAGCTGCGCGCAAGCCAGGCCAGCAGTTTGGTGTGGAGAAAAGCTACATTCCCACTTTTGATAATGGCGCTACCAGCACACAACTGCGCTGGCTGGCGGCGTTTTATCCTTATGCCGATGCCTCTCTACAAGCGCAGGTGTTGCCGGCGCTGGAAAAAGGTGTGCAGTTTGTTTTAAAAGCTCAATACCCCAATGGTGGTTTTGCCCAGACGTATCCGCTGCGTGGGGGTTATCATGATGCGGTCACATTAAACGATCAGGTGATGGTGGCGCAGCTTAGGTTATTAAAAGATGTGGCCAAACACCCCGGTTTTGCCATGTTGCCGCGGGCACTACGCCAGCAGGCTGCAGAGCAATTTAAGCTGGGGATAGCCTGGCTATTGCAGGCGCAAATCCGCTTAAAGGGTCAGTTAACAGTGTGGGCGGCGCAGCATCATCCGGTGAATTTACAGCCTGTGCCAGCCCGTGCCTATGAGCTTGCGGCGCTGGTCAGCAGTGAAAGTGCTGCTGTGGTGTTGCTGTTGATGGAAGAGCAGAAGCCATCTGAAGACATCAAACAAAGTATTGAGGCCGCGGTGCGCTGGTTTTCTGCCACCCAAATCCGCGGTATGAAGCTGGTGCGGGATGAAAAAGGTGCCAGGTTGGCGGCGGCGCCTGAAACGACCAAAGCCTTATGGGCCAGATTTTATGATTTAACCACACAACAACCTTTGTTTGTTGATCGCAACGGCAACAAAGTGGCCAGTATCAGCGAGCTGTCGCTGGAGCGGCAGCTCGGTTACGGCTGGTATCAAAGTGACGCTGCCGCTGTATTAAAAGCTTATCCGCGCTGGCAACAACAATGGCAACAAAAAAAGCAGTCGCAGTTCAAGTAACAGTTCAACTCGCAGTCCCAGCAGTTATCTGAACAATTTTGCGGTGTTATGCCACAGTGTTTTCGCCGGATAAAATGGCAAAAGCATCATCTTCTGGTTGATAACCAAGCAGCTGGCGGGTGTAGCTTAACGAAAGTCTTTTATATCTGTTGTCGGATACCGCATTGACCAAAGCAAAGCCTGTGACGGGGGACAACAACGCCAGTTGCAGCAGCTGGGCTAAATCTCTTTCACTGATAAAAGCAGCAGTGTCTCGGGCGGAATGTTGTTCGCCTTTGGCAAAAACCGCCACATTGGCAATCCGCACTGCCACACAGTTCATCGGGCTGCTTTTGGCAAAATAGGCCGCCAGCGCCTCACCAAAGGCCTTGGTTACACCATACATATTGGCCGGGCGGGGCAAGGCAGTTTCGGCAATTTGTTCATCCAGCGGATAACCTTCAATCACTTGTGCACTGCTGGCAAACACCAGTTTTTGGCAACCTGCTGCAGCTGCTGCGGCAAATAGCTGATAACAGCCCAGTACATTAACAGGTAACAAAGAGTCGAGAAAATCGGCCTGGGGTGAAGCGTCCGCCGCCAGATGCAGCACTAAATCCATGCCCTCACAGGCGCGGGCACAGGCAGCAGCGTCGCGGATATCCAGCTGCAACACTTCAGCATTTGCCGGCGCCTGTGCAATAGGCTGCATATCCGCCAGACGCAGCGAAAAACGGCTGCCCTGGTCGCGGATAAAAGCACTGGCAACACGACCAGCAGCGCCGGTAATAAGTAAATGGGGAAGGGGCATAAGGGCTCCATGCATATAACAAGTTCAGACTGACAACAGCTGTTTGATTGAGTCCGGATAGATAAACCCACGAATGGCAGTTTTCCCGGTGGCTGCAAAGAGATACAAATCAGAGCAACAACTCAAACAACAACGCAAAACAATCACTCAGGACAACCAGTGCCGCAGTTTTTCCAGTAACAAAGCGGCGTCCATAGGTTTAGTGACAAAGTCATTCATGCCGGCGTCCAGGCATTGTTGATGAAAATCAGCGGTCACGTGTGCCGTTAAAGCAATCACAGGTAAATGGGCAAAACGTAGATCCTGCCGGATAGCGCGGGTAGCGCTGTAGCCATCCATCACCGGCATATGCACATCCATCAGCACCAGCTGAAAGTCGCCTTGAGCCAGCTTTTCCAGCGCTATTGCGCCATTGTCTGCAATTTCGACGCTAAAGCCGGCATGTTGTAAGATGATGCGCGCTAAAGTCTGGTTATAACTGTTGTCTTCTACCAGCAAAATCCGTTGCTGCTGTTTTAGCGGCGCAGGCTGTGGCGCTGGCTGTGGCAGTTGCCCGGCAGGCGGCGTGGCGGTGGTGGCGTAACAACGGGCGCTAAAACTAAAGGTGCTGCCTACACCCACCTTGCTTTGGACTTCAATTTTTCCGCCCATTAAGCTGACCAGCCGCTGCGCTATGCTCAGGCCAAGGCCAGTGCCGCCGTACTTGCGACTGGTGGAGCTGTCGGCCTGGCTAAAAGCCTGAAAGAGTGCATCACATTGTTGTTGTGTTAAACCAATACCGGTGTCTGTGACTGAAAAATGCAACCAGATTTCCCGTGGCTCTGGGTCGGTTTTTTGACCTGATCGCGGAGCCAATTGCGGATCCAATAGCGGATCCATCAGCTGATCAACAGTAAGCGTCACCTGACCAGTTCCGGTAAATTTCACCGCATTGCCGAGCAAATTTACCAGCACCTGGCTTAAGCGTAATGGGTCGCCCAGCAATATATCAGGTAACTTGGGGTCAACACTAAACTGCAGCTCCAGCTTTTTTTGCCGGCTTTGTTCAATAAACAAATCCCGCACCTGCTGCAATAAATCACTGAGTTTAAACCGCACTTTTTCCAGTTCCAGCTTACCGGCTTCTACTTTAGAAAAGTCGAGAATGTCATTGATAATACTTAATAAAATTTTGCTGGAGCTGGTGATTTTGCTTAAGTAAAGCTGTTGCTCGGCAAAAGACTCTGTGTTTTGTGCCAGCTGTGAAAAACCAATAATAGCGTTCATCGGAGTGCGGATCTCATGGCTCATATTGGCCAGAAAATCACTTTTTGCCTGGGCTGCTGCTTCGGCTTTGCTTTTGGCTTCAGTCAGCTCCTGCATGGCATTTTCTAAATGCCGGGTGCGTTCTGTCACCAGCCCTGTTAACCGTTGTTGTTCTTTGTCGGCCTGTTGCAGCCGCTTGCGCATCAATAGCCCAAGCAACAGGAATATCAAGACAATAAACACGGTCTTAGCCCACCAGCTTTGTTGCCATGGCGTCTGAATAGAAAAGGCAAAAGCTGAACTTTCGCTGATATCACCAAAGGCATTTTTGTATTGCAGCCGGAACTGGTAATGACCCGGGCTCAGATTGGTGTAGTCACGGTAACTTTCATTGCTCCAGTCTGACCAGTTGCTGCTGAAACCTTGCAGCTTTACCCTGAATTGTTGATGGTCTGAAGCGCCAAAACGTGGCATGGCATATTCAAACCGCAGGTTATTCTGACTGCTGTCCAGTTGCAGTTGTTTGCTGTCCAGCCCCAGCTGCTGGTTGTTCACCGATACCCGCCGTAACAAGGGTTTTGGCAAAGCAGTTTTGGCTTGCGTATTGAGTTTGCTATGGTCCAGCCGGAATAAACCTTCGCTGCCGCCAAACCAGACGACTTCATTGTTATCAACCAGAATTACGTCCAGCGGTGTGTCGGCGAGCGGATATAAAGGCGCTGTTGTCCATTGATATTGCTCGCTTTTTGTTGCTTTTTGCTGCACCGGCACCGCAGCACCGGCCTGGCGTTCACCGGTCTGATTATTCCAGCTTAACATCCAGAGCCGGTTGGTTTGATCCGGCATCGGCGAGCGTATCCAGGGTTGCTCACGAAATAGCGGCTGGTAGAGCGGGTCCGGGTAAAACTGCTGGTTTGTTGGATCAAAACGGTATAAACCAGCCACTGTGGCAAATAACAATTGGTTGTGAAGTTGTGACACCGCATTGCGGTTATCACTGGGTAAACCGGCATCTTGCAAAAACTGCATGGTCAGCAGCACCGGTTTGTTGTTGTGATTCGGGTTGTGCTCAGTGACCACAGGCTGTAAACGATACACGCCATGGCCCAAAGTACCGGCCCAGAGTTCTCCCTGCGGGGTTTCCACCAGGCTGTTGATATTCCCTGTGACATCAGACAATAACCCTTCAAACTGCCATTGGCCGTTCTGATAGTAGATGCTGGCAATACCGTCTTGTAAACCAAGCCAGATCCGGGCCGGGTCGCGGCCGGATCGCAGCAGCACCTTGGCAGGCAGGGGCGGTTGTAAGAGCAGTTGGCTTTGCTGATTGCGGACGCTGAAAATGCCTTTGTTATTGGCAACAATCAATTCGTTTTCCAGGCTTAATAAATCCCAGGTTTGTTGCAAAATACCATCGACAGCCTGAAAGCCGGGCCTTTGGTTATCATCTGTTGATAACTGAAACAACCCCTGACTGGTGCCGGCATACAGTTGTTGCTGGTGGCGCACCAGCGACAGCACATTACCGTGCAGACCAAGTACATCGTTGTATTGCGAGATAGCCGCTGTGACTTCGACCCGTGCCAGACCATGATCCAGCGCCAGCCATAAACCTTGTTGTTTATCCTGATACAAAGCGCGGATATTCTGATCCAGCAGGCCCGAGTTTTTATTCAGCTGCTGCACCAGCTTGCCCTGGCGGTTGACTAAATAAACGCCATCTCTGGAGGTGCCAATGGCCAATAACTCATTGTTTAATAAAGTGCTGCTGTAAATAACCGCCTGCTGCAGCTGCTGTTGCAGTTCGGTGGCCCAGGGTTTT
>JAYRUI010000111.1:0-3569 GCA_041919175.1 Rheinheimera sp.
GCCGCGACGGTGTGGTGGAACATAAAGCAGTACGTTTCCCGGGTTACGCCCAGCTTACTTCTTATGAAGATGAAAGAAGCCGTACCGGCGGCACTATGGCGCTGCAATGGCGGCCAGCCGACAATATTGATGTCAATTTTGATGCTTTATATTCGGTGTACGACATTAACTCCCACGGCCGGCAGCTGTCGGTGGTGACTTATTCCGAATCCTGGTTACCGGCCAAAAACGGGGTTTATACCGACGTGGATGTGGCCGCCGATGGTTGGGCCAATCGGCTTGCCTGGAAAGGCCCGGCGCTGATGGACATAGTCGATACCCGCGCGCCCAGACGCAACACCACCTATCAGTACGGCGTGAACGTCAATTGGGTACTCGACGACTTCACTTATACCTTTGATATTTCAAGTTCAGAAGCGCAAAACAAAAACAACGGCGACAACAAATATGTAGTGGCGCGCTCCGGCGTGGAGTCGGCCAGCATCAACTGGAATAACGGCCAGGCGGTGCCGGATATTCTGCTGTCAGAAGAAGTCACCCCTAACAGTGTGTTTGGCGCCTGGTATACCAATACTGACGGTACCGGCATCAACGACGCCACCCAAAATGCCGCTGTTACCGGCACCTGGGAAAACGATGGCTTGATTAGCAAAATCATGTTTGGTGCTGGTATAGACAGTCAGGAAAAAGAGCGTATTACCCACCGTTCGCGTAATGCCTCTATTTTTGCCGGTGAAAACCTGGCGAAAATTAATGCGCCGCAGTCGGCTTTGGTGAATTTTTATGGTCACGAGTGGTGGCGTTTACCGGCCAACGCGCTGGATGCCGGCAATATCAGCAATTTTATGGGCGATACCAAAGCGCTGATCCCGGCCAACTGGGCCACGGTGAATATGGACAACCTGTATAAGTTCCTCGGTGAGCTGGACCCTGCCGCTGCCGATTTACTAAAAACTGATATCGCCAAATCACAATCTTTTATTATTCAGGAAGATATTGCCCACGCTTTTGTCGAAATAAATATTGAAGACGAGGTATTGGAGATGCCTTATCTGCTGAATCTGGGCTTGCGTTATAGCCGCACTGATGTGCAGTCGAGCGGCCACACGCAGAATATTCATAACCTGAAGTTTGATGCCAATGGTCAGCCGGTGGATAACAGCTGGGAAGCAGTGCAGCCGGTGCAGGAAGACTCCGGTTATGACGATATTCTGCCAAGCCTGAACTTTAAAATTAACCTGAGCGATGAGGTAATTTTCCGCACTGCAGCATCACAGGTGATTTCACGGCCTTCGTTGGCAGAATTGGCGCCTTATACCTATATCAATGTCAAACCGAACGATCAGGGTGTGCGTTATTATGAAATGCGCACGCCAGGCCTCAAACCTTATACCGCCGACCAGTTTGATACCGCTCTGGAATGGTATTACCACGACAGCGGCACTGTGACCTTTGCCACTTTTTATAAAGAAGTGGCCAGTTTTATCAAATGGGATAAAACCACCGAAACTATTGATGGCCAGCCGTTTGAAGTGTGGAAACCTTACAACGACGCCAGCAAAACAGCACGTATTCGTGGTTATGAAGTGGCCTTTTTACAAACCTTCGACGAGTTGTTGCCCGATTATTTAGCCGGTTTTGGTTTGCAGGCCAACTACACCTACAACGACAGTGTGTCCGGTGAAAAAGACGACCAGGGCAATGAAAAACCATTCCGTGGTTTATCAAAAAACCAAACCAACTTAGTGGCCTTTTACGAACACAACGGTTTTGAAGCCCGTATTGCCTATAACAACCGCTCCGGTTATTACGCCTGGGACAACTGGTCGACTATTGGCGGTAAATCGGTAGCTGAAGCGCTGCATAACAACAGCACCAGCTGGATGGATCTGGGGGTGAGTTACGACATCACCGATAACATTACGCTGCGGGGTGATGTGGCCAACCTGCAAGACAAAATTGATACCCGTTATTTAGGGCACCCATCCCATATTCAATACGCCGCCACTTATGGCCGCCGTTTTTCGCTGGGGGTGCGGGCCAAGTTTTAATGTGTGTTTTAAAGTGAGTTCTGAAGTGCAAGCGTTTGAATGTTTAACAGATTGATATGCAAAGAGTTCTGCTGTTGTCAGCACTTGATGTATAAAAAACTCTGCAGCTTAAAGCGCTTGATATAAAAAGGGTTTTGCTGGGGAAAGGTTAACGGGGCTCGCCGCTTGGCTGAGCTGAGAGCGCTCACCATCAAAACCCGTTGTTCCCTGTCTCCAACTTGTTGTTGTACCTTTTGACGTTGCTTACCCGACGTTCAACCCGGCCCTGGCCGGGTTTTTTTCTTGGTATCGGCTTTTTGTTTAATAGCGCAGACGACTGGGTGCAGAAGCATGGCAATGGCAACAAGGCCTGTTATGGTATAAAGCGGTAACAAAGGCCGTTTTGGTATTTGTTTGTTTTTCGGAAGCAAATTACCGCTTATTGCAAGCAAATAGCAGAGATGCCATTGTGCTGATATTGCGGTGTTCAAACGCCCTGAATGGATGCAGGATTAAATATGTCATTTAAAGATAAGTTATTAGCGCTCTGTGTGGTGTTTGTCTGGGGCCTGAATTTTGTGGTGATTAAGATTGGCGTTGAGAATATGCCGCCGTTGTTATTGGCCGGCTTACGTTTTGTGCTGGTGGCATTTCCGGCGCTCTTATTTGTAAAACGCCCTCAGGTGCCGCTGCGTTGGCTGATTGCTTATGGCATGACCATCAGTTTTGGCCAGTTCGCATTTTTGTTTTTTGCCATCAAGCTCGGTATGCCCGTTGGGTTGGCCTCTGTCATGCTGCAGGCGCAGGCATTTTTTACCATCTTGTTTGGGGTGCTGCTGCTTTCGGAAAAATTGTGTTGGCACCATATTGCCGGCATGTTGGTGACTGTGTTTGGCATGGTGATACTGGCGACGGCTGGTATGGAAAACGAGGCGACAGCAGGTATGGAAGGCCAACTGAGTTCGGGCATCACACTCACTACCATCATATGTATTCTGGCCGCAGCGCTGTCCTGGGGCCTTGGCAATATCAGCAACAAAATGATTATGCGTGACCATCCAACCCCGGTGATGTCGTTGGTGGTGTGGAGTGCGCTGGTGCCGATAGTGCCGTTTTTCGCTTGCTGCTGGTTGTTTGATGGTAGCGCCGTGATTGCCGACAGTTTGCTCAATATTCAACTGCCAACAGTGCTGGCGCTGTGTTATCTGGCCTTTATCGCCACTTTTGTTGGTTACGGCATTTGGGGTTACCTGCTAAGCCGCTACGAAACCTGGCGTGTTACACCCCTCACGCTGCTGGTGCCAGTGGTGGGGATTTTCAGCGGCGCGCTGATCCTCGATGAGCGTTTGTCACCACAACAAATGCTGGGCGCACTGGTGATTATTGTTGGTTTGTTGCTGAATGTGTTTGGTGGAACGTTGAGGCAACGGTTGTTGCTAAGGGCGTAGCTTTTGATTTATGCCATGCGGCATGGTGCTTAATTTATTTTCAGCTTGCAGCTGATGGCGCTGTGCAAGCGGGGTTTCGCCCCCGCAGGCG
>JAYRUI010000111.1:3579-6387 GCA_041919175.1 Rheinheimera sp.
AAAAAACGACCCCGATAAGCCTTCGAAAGCCCGCTAAAAATCAAAAGTTTGAGGCGCCGCCAAAACTCGGCAAGTGCTAGCGTCACTTGCCTCAAACAGTTGGCGTCTTAAAACCTCAAACTTTCAATTTTTATCGGCTCGGCTTAAAGGGGAGGGGGTTCTGACCCTGGCTGTTGGTTTTTTCTTTGTTTTACAGATGGATACGTGTTGGTAATTTTTCAGCTGGCAGCTGATGGCGCTTCAGAAGCGGGGTTTCGCCCCCGCGGGCGAGTCACTTTTTGTGTCGACAAAAAGTGACGCAAAAAACGACCCCGATAAGCCTTCGAAAGCCCGCTAAAAATCAAAAGTTTGAGGCGCCGCCAAAACTCAGCGGCCGCTAGCGTCAGCCGCTTCAAACAGTTGGCGTCTTAAAACCTCAAACTTTCAATTTTATCGGCTCGGCTTAAAGGGGAGAGTTTTGACCCTGGCTGTTGGTTTTTTCTTTGTTTTACAGATGGATACGTTTTGGCAAAAAACAAGATCTGACCCTGTTGGTTTACCATGCGGCATGGTGCTCAATTCGTTTTCAGCTTGCAGCTGATGGCGCTGTGCAAGCGGGGTTTCGCCCCCGCAGGCGAGTCACTTTTTGTGTCGACAAAAAGTGACGCAAAAAACGACCCCGATAAGCCTTCGAAAGCCCGCTAAAAATCAAAAGTTTGAGGCGCCGCCAAAACTCGGCAAGTGCTAACGTCACTTGCCTCAAACAGTTGGCGTCTTAAAACCTCAAACTTTCAATTTTTATCGGCTCGGCTTAAAGGGGAGGGGCGTTTTGACGCTAGTTAATAGTTTTTTCTTTGTTTTACAGATGGATACGTTTTTGGCAAAAAACAAGACCTGACCCCGTTGATGCTTTTTGCTGGCGATAATATTTGTTTGTTAGGCATTACCATTTACCCTTTACCTGTTCAATAGAAAATGAAAATGCGGGTAGCTTAAGCTCTTTAGCCTTTTGTATAAATTCAGTTTCTGTGAGTGGACCGACTACATACTGCGATGGAATGAAATGACCTGTTTTAGGGAAGTTACGAGTGTTGATGTAGAAGTAATTTGTAATTGATCGATTTCTTGCGGGATGTTGTTTTGCAACTATATATGTTTCGTCTGCCCCGACTTCGAATACCGATGCAGGAATTACATGTTCTAAAGTGCTGTCTGACCTTAAACTAGCATTTTCAGGAGTGTCCACAAATTCCAAAGTGAAGCTACCATTTTTCCATAATAGTGGATCATACATATCTGTACATGAAGCCAAACAGACAATGATCATGATTAGAAATGAACTTAATAGTTTCATCATGCAGCCTAACAACTTAATCAGCGGGAGAAACCACGCTTTAAATCGAGGTTTGTCCCTTTTTTATTTTAACGATGTTTTGAAGTTACGCAGAAATATGATTCGCGACAAGCGGTTATAGCAGCAGCGATTTTTGGTTGTTTTGAAAGCGTGGATAAACCCGGATAGTCCAATCACAACAAATGGCTTCGAACCGCAGAAGCGCCTCACTTTAGCTAGTAAAACCCAATCACCCAGCCAGCGCTTTTCCTTCCCGTTTAGTGAGCCGCGGTTTTGGCCGATTTTGAGGTTTTAAGACGCCAACTGTTTGAGACGGCTGACGCTAGCAGCCGTCGAGTTTTGGCGGCGCCTCAAAATCGAGTCAAAAGCACGGGCTTTCGAACGATCCCGGGGTCGTTTTTTCCGTCAATTTTTGTCGACACAAAATGTGACTCGGCTGCCGGGGCGAAACCCGGCATAGCCCCCGCAGCTGCAAGCTGAAATTAAACTGCTGCAATATCAGCATGGAAAGCACAAACACCGCATGCAAGCATCAATTGAACGAGCGATTGAACCCAAAGCAAGCAGGGCGAAACCCGGCACAGCACCATCAGCTGCAAGCTGAAATCACCGTCACACCTTAGCTGTAGATAGCAATTGCAATTGCCTGAAACCACCTCCCGTTCTCCACCCAATTATTCCCGCTTTCTAATCCATACATTGCGAATACAATATACAATATGTAGTATCAATCATATCTAAATACAAAGCGCCATCATCAGGTTGCGGGAGAGCCAACAACACAGCAAACCGGTTGGCGAAAAACCACGGCGATAACAGGAGGCAGGTATGCAAGAGTGGCTGAACCGCATTATTTTTGACTACAGCAGCCCGTTAACACGCCAGGGCAATGAAGATAAATTTGGTTTTCGTATTCATAACCCCGACGTCATGCCGCATAGCCACTGGCATGGCCATATTGAAGTGAATTTTCTGTTTAACTGCGAAGCCGAATATTTAATGAATGGCCGCAAAATTTGCCTGCCGCCAGGGCGGATGATTTTGTTTTGGGCTTCTATTCCGCATCAGCTCATCGCCAGCGTTGGCGACGGTTATATGGTGAATATTTATATTCCGTTGCAGGCTTTTCAGCAGTGGAAGTTACCGAGTGAATTTATTGGTGCGCTGCTGCGCGGTGAAGTGCTGGTGGCCGACCAGGCGCATCAGGCCGATGTGGCATTAACACAGTTGTGGGACAAAGATTTAAAGCAGAAAAACGATGCGTTAACAGCGCAGGTGGTCAGCGAAATCCGTGGCCGCATCCGCCGGATGTCGGTGGAAAGTTATCAGACCTTTGGCGCCGACAAATCGGAAGGGAAAACCGCCCGCAAAGAGCAGAAAAACCCGGTGGCCGGTTTGTCGCATATCGACACTATGCTGCGTTATATCGCCGATCACTACGACCAGAAAATTACCATACCAGACGTCGCTGCTGT
>JAYRUI010000111.1:6397-7618 GCA_041919175.1 Rheinheimera sp.
TGTCACTGGCCTGCACCCGAATTATGCGATGAATTTATTTCACCGCGTGATGAAAATCTCGATAAAACAATACATTAACCGGCTGCGGTTATTACATGCCCAGGCGCTGTTGGTCGACACCGAACAAGGGGTGTTGAATATTGCCATTGAAGCCGGTTTTGGTTCTATCAGCAGGTTTTACGACATTTTTCAGCAAGAACTGCAAATGACACCGCAGCAATATCGCAATAAAACCCAGAAGATCAGCGCTTAATGCCGGCGTTCGTTGCTGTATCAGACTTTTGCTTATTTTTTGGGAATGATTCGTGCGCCAGCCATAAGCCGGGTTCGCCGTGGCCGTGCTGCAATAAAAACCGGACTGCGGCTGTTGGCGCCGGCAGCTGTATTTGAGGAATAACAATGAAAAAACCAACACAAAAAACAGCTTTGAAACCTGGTTTTAAAATCAGCCTTATGGCGCTTTGTTGCAGCTTGTTGTGGGCGTGCACCAGTCAGGAAAGCCTGCAAAATCAATCACAAGGTAAAACAGTTGTTACTGAAATAACCGCAGCGCAGCAACAAGAGGCGGGCGGTATCAATCAGCTGGCCAATACCCTGCAGGATCGCTGGCAGCTGGTGCAGGGCGCTATTCGCTGGCAGGTGCAAGATGCCCATCAGGATCATCTGGAAATGAGTGGTGAGCAGCTGTCGGCCATTATTTATTATGGTGCTGATCAACAAGGCGAATTGCTGCTAAAACGCAAAATTGTCTGGCCTTTGTTACGTACTGTGCCGAACGACACCCACGCCAGTTTAATCTATGAATTTGATACAAAAGTGTCGCCTGTGCTTCGCCTGAACGGGCAACAGTTAACTTCTGAGCGGCCAACATGGGTGCAATATAACGGTTTGCTGCAAATTCACAGCAAACTAAGTAGCAGTCTGACCTTAACCCGCACTTTAACTCCCAGCCCAACCGGCGCTTATCTGGTAGAGCAACATGAACTGCATAACGGCAGTGATAAAGCTGTGACTGTGCAGGTGGATGCAGTTAAAACCCAACATCAAACCGAAGCCAGCAAAGGGGTGGATGGCAGCTATCTGATTCAGGCGAAAAGTAATTTTGCCGGTGAGCTGGTGCTACAAGCCGGTGAAAGCAAAAGTTATCAGCTGGTGTTTAGTGCTGTGCGCAGCAAAGATACTGCCAGTGCTGACATCAGCGCCGACATGAACCCACAGCAA
>JAYRUI010000112.1:0-7596 GCA_041919175.1 Rheinheimera sp.
ACCGTGGCCTTTTAGTGCTGAAACAATTTGCCGATACCCTGCAAGGCGTACCGGCAAGCTCAGTGCGCGTCATTGCCACTTACACTTTGCGCCGCGCCAAAAATGCCAACAGCTTTTTACACAAAGCCAAAGCAGTGTTCCCCTTCCCGATTGAAGTGATTTCCGGCCAGGAAGAAGCCCGTTTTATTTATCAGGGCGTGGCGCATTTTGAACATTATGCCGGTCAGCGGCTGGTGATGGACATCGGTGGTGGCAGCACTGAATTTGCCATAGGGTTAGATTTTCAGCCGCTGCGCCTGGCCAGCCGCAATATGGGTTGTGTCAGTTATGCCAGACAGTTTTTTGCCAAAGGCAAAATCAGCGAAAAACGTTTTGAGCGTGCCATTATTCAGGCCGAACAAGAGCTGGAAAACATCGTTAACAATTACAAAACGACCGGCTGGCAACAGGTGGTCGGCACCTCGGGCACCATCAAAACCATTAAAGATATCGTCACAGGTTTAGGCTGGCATCCGCATTGTATTGAGCTTGCCCATCTGGAAAAAATCAAACAGTTGGCCCTTGCCCATGAAAACTGTGACGAACTGGATTTACCTGGTCTCACTGAAGATAGAAAACAACTGCTGTGCCCTGGCCTCGCTATTTTAATTGCCGCTTTTAAAATGCTCGATATCGACCAGATGTTGTACGTGGATGCCGCCCTGCGTGAAGGGGTGCTCTATGAAATGAGCGACCGGCTGCAACATCAGGATATCCGCAGCCATACAGTGGCTAGTTTAGTGAAACGTTATGCCATCGACACTGAACAGGCGCAAAGGGTCAATCAGACATTGCAGACCATGCTGGCACAATTACAGGGCAACTGGCAGCTGCAGGATGACTGGCCGCAATTACTCGGCTGGGCGGCCAATTTGTATGAAATTGGTTTGCAAATTAACTCCTCCAGCGTACAGCGCCACAGTGCTTATATTTTATCAAACGCCAGCCTGCCTGGTTTTAACCAGGAGCAACAACAGCTGCTGGCATGTCTGGTCCGTTTTCACAGACGCAAAATCAAAACTGAAAAATTCCCGCCTTTTTATCTGTATCAGCAGCAGCAGGTGGTGCAGGCTTTAGTTCTGTTCCGGCTGGCCGTGCTTTTTAACCAAAAACGCCGTGATGATGTTGCGCCAGCTCTGGTGTTAACGGCAAAAGATCAGCAACTCGAACTGCATATTGCCGCCGAATGGTATCTGCAACAAACAGTGTTAGCCGCCGATTTAGTGCTGGAACAACAACAGCTGGCTGTACTTGGTATTCAGCTATTGTTGCCCGGTTTACCAACACAACATCAGGACGAATAACGCAGCGCTATTGCAGCTAGCTCTATAGCCAGCTTGCTAAAAGCGCTTTGCGCTATTGCTAAAGCCCCACTCTCAAAGCAGCGCATGGCCTGTGCCAAAGAAGCGCACGGCATAGCTTATACCTTGTTCTGCTTGGCTTTTTCGGCTTGCTTACGTTATGGTAAAACTCCTGTTTCATTAGGCACGCTTTTTGGCTGCGCCCTTAAGGAGTTGTGATGCAACTGCCCTCTTTTAAGTCTTCTGCCCGCTGTTTCAGCTCAGCAACCTGTTTTTCTGCCGCACTGCTCGTGACAGCTTTAACACCAGCTCTCGCAGTTGCCGATAGTCCGCTAAAACCACAACTGGCGGCGGATATCAGCAGTCTGATGCCCAAAGTCGTGGCCTGGCGACGTGATTTACACCAGCATCCTGAATTATCCAACCGCGAGTTTCGCACCAGTAAAATGGTGGCCGCTGAGCTGAATAAGCTTGGACTTGAAGTGCAAACCGGCATCGCCCACACCGGTGTTGTTGCTGTGCTCAAAGGCGGCAAACCAGGCCCAGTGGTCGCGCTTCGCGCCGATATGGACGCACTGCCGGTCACAGAGCAAGTCGATTTACCTTTTGCCTCCAAAGCCAAAGCCGAATTTAACGGCCAGCAGGTTGGCGTGATGCACGCTTGTGGTCACGACGCCCATGTTGCCATGTTACTGGGCGCTGCGACTGCGCTGAAAAAACAACAGGCTGCACTTGCCGGCACTGTGATCTTTATTTTTCAGCCAGCCGAAGAAGGCGCGCCGGCCGGAGAGGAAGGCGGCGCAGCGCTGATGCTCAAACAAGGTTTGTTTAAAAAATTAAAACCAGACGCTATTTTTGGCGTGCATGTCTGGCCAGGCCCTGCCGGCCAACTCCAGGTCAAAGCCGAAGGTATTATGGCGGCGGCCGACAGTTTTAATATCACAGTCAAAGGCGTGCAGGTGCATGGCTCCAGCCCCTGGCGTGGAGTCGACCCTGTTGCAGTCACAGGGCAACTCATTACAGCACTACATCAAATTCCGGCGCGTCAGCTGGATGTGACACAGGCCCCTGCAGTACTCTCGATAGGTCAGGTACATGGTGGTGTACGCTGGAACATTATTCCGGATGAAGTAAAACTCGAAGGCACAGTGCGGACCTTCGACCCGAACATGCGCGAGCAGTTGCTGAGCAAAATGAAACACACAGCCGAACACGTCGCCATCGCCAGTGGTGCCACGGCAGAGTTTCATCAGCACGGTTTTGCCGCTGTCACCTGGAACGATGTCAAACTGACCGAATGGGCCATGCCTTCGCTGCAATGGGCCGGCCGCGACGCAGGAGTTGCGCCTATTAAACCTATTACCGCCTCGGAAGATTTTTCGTTTTATCAGCAGCAGGTGCCCGGGGTGTTTTTCTTTTTGGGCATTAACGAACCCGGTGTAGAAACGGCGAAAACAGCCCCCAACCATTCACCCTTTTTTAAATTGCATGAACCTGCCATGGAAAACGGCGTACGGGCGCTGGCAGGCCTTGCCGTCGATTTTTTACATCGGCCAAACTAGGCTCTAACCCAAAGTGGCGCCATTCCCGGGCGCCACTTTGCCTGTGTCACTTTGTATTCTCCGCACTCCGGCCTCCACATCTGCACACGGCACTCTGAACGCTGCACACACTCAACCTGACCTTTGCCGCGGCATGTTTTTATAAATCATCCAGCAGAATTATTGTTTTTTAGCGCTTAGCAACAGGTTCCACTTTGCGGCTCTTGTTGCCGGGCTGCTCTGCTATGCTTAAAACGTTTCTACAAAGGTAACTAAAACCCTGCCGGAACAAGGTGTTTTCTCACAACCTTTATGTTGCATTAACAAGGACTTTGATGAACTTAACCCGCCTCTGTTTGCGCCTGTTGTTGTTTTGTCTTGCTTGTTGCAGTGAAGCTGCACTGGCGGCAAAACCTAAGCTCATCATTGGCATTGGTTTTACCGATCAGGTGAATACCAACCATAAAAGCAGTAACTATCACTTTGATGTACTTTTTAGCTATCGCCTTTTTACCGATTTGGGTTATCAGGTGAAATTTGTGATTGCGCCTTACGCCAAACTGACGCAATTGCTCGAACAAAAACAAATTGATATCGCCACCCGTCAGGCTGGCGAATTAAGTGCCAACCTGTTTTACAGTTCTGTTTATCTGGAAGTGCATAATTTAGTGTTTGCCCGGCAAGACTTTAGCGGCAATATTAAACAGATCGGCGATTTGCAGTGGTACCGTCTGACCGGCTTTCAGAATGCCAGCCATGTGTTGGGCCAGGAATTTGCCTTAGCCAGTCAAAAAGCACCGTCCTACCGCGAGGTATTTGATCATATCCAGGCGGTGCAATTGTTAATGAAAGGCCGTACCGACCTGCTGATACTCAACAAAAACACTTTTTACCGGCGACTGGCTGAACTGCAACAACCGGCATCGGCAGTGCAGAGTTTTGATATTTTGCCCAAAGTGCGCTACCGCCTCGCCTTTCACCAGGCGAAGTTACAACAACAGGCCGAACAAAAATTGTTGTGGTATCTGCAACAGGGTTTAATAAAAAGTATTGAGCAGGAAGCCCGCCAGCAGCCGGAGCAAATTGAAAAGTTGCTGCGAAGGCCAGACTAACCTTGCATCACAATATTCAGGCCACCAGAGCTGGCCAGGATCTATTGACCCTGGCTGAACTGTTATTTTTTGCGGGCTAATTTAGGCTGCTGAGACTGCACCCCAACCACTAACTCAGGTGGCAAGGCAAAAGAGAAACGGCTGCCATGTTTAGGTTCACTAAAAATCATCAGCCTGCTGTGATGGCGCGACAACACATGTTTCACAATCGCCAGCCCTAAACCTGTACCGCCTGTGCTGCGGGTTCTGGCTTCATCCACCCGGTAAAAGCGCTCGGTTAAACGTTTGACATGGTGCGGTGCAATACCTTCGCCATTGTCTGTCACACTAAACAGCGCTTTTTGATGATCACGCTGCCAACTGACCTCAATTTTGCCACCATCCGGGGTGTATTTAATGGCATTGGTAATGAGGTTAGAAAAAGCACTGCGCAGCTCTTCGGTCATGCCCGTCACCCGTAAATCGGGGTCAATGTCAAAATGCAGCTGATGTTGTTTTTCCCGGTTCAGGCTCTGTGCTTCCTGCTCCAGCCGCGTCAGCATGGCAGGCACATCCACCACATCATCAAAATGCACTTTGGCAGCAGCTTCAATCCGTGACAAGGTCAGCAGTTGTTGCACCAGCGAATCCATGCGCTTGGTTTGATCCAGCATCACGCCATGGGCTTTTTGCCAAACCGCCGTTGGCGGCATGTCGCTGGCGTCCATCATTTCCAGATACCCCTGCAATACCGTCAGCGGGGTGCGCAGCTCATGCGACACATTGGCCACAAAGTCTTTGCGGATTTGTTCCAGCTGCTTGAGCTGGGTAATGTCACGCATGATCAACAAATATTGTTTTTCGCCATATTGCAGCATGCGGTATTCCAGCGTCACATCCTCGGTTAAAGGTGACACCAGCTCCAGCGCCGTATCAAATTGTTTTTGCTGCAAAAACTGCTGAAATTCCGGGTTGCGGATCAGGTTATCAATGCGCTGACGTTCGTCCATCGGCCAGCGTAAACCGGCCAGTTGTTGCGCCAGTTTATTACACCAGACAATGGTCCAGTCATTGCTGAGCACCACAATGGCGTCCGGCAAGGCTTCAGCGCCGTCGCGGAACCTGCGCACCAATGCGCGTAAATCTTTGTTTTTCTTACGGGATTTGCGCTGGCGATAATAAATACCGTCAAATACCTGCTGCCAGCTGCCATCACCGGCCGGCGGCGACAGTTTGCGGTCACGCCATAACCATTTGTCCAGTAAAAACAAATGCTTGTAATGCCAACCAATAATACCGATACAAAGGAATAATAAAAACTCGCTGGCTAAATCAAAAAACCAGCCAAGCAAAATGGCAACAGCCGCCATGCCAATAAGGCGCAGCGCTATAGTGCGTCTGGAAAGTAATAACCGCATAACACCTGCTTTAGAAAAAAAGCCCGGCGTTCCGGGCTTATTGGCAGTCAGACCGCCGGCAAAAGTACGCTTACTTTACCGAAAAACGGTAGCCAGAGCCACGCACTGTCTGCACTAATCTGTCGTGTCCTGCCACAGAAATGGCTTTGCGCAGACGGCGGATATGCACGTCCACAGTTCTGTCTTCAACATAAACGTTGGTGCCCCAGACATGGTCCAGCAGCTGCTCGCGGCTGTACACCCGCTCCGGGTGGGTCATAAAAAAGTGCAGTAAACGGAATTCGGTTGGGCCCATTTCCAGTGGATTTTCAGCGGCCATCACCCGGTGTGACACCGGATCCAGCTTCAGGCCCTGCACTTCAATCACTTCATCCAGGCTAGTGGGTGCCACACGGCGGATCACCGCTTTAATACGCGCCATCAGCTCTTTGGGTGAAAAAGGTTTAGTCACATAATCGTCGGCGCCCACTTCCAGGCCCCGCACTTTGTCTTCTTCTTCTCCACGCGCCGTGATCATAATGATTGGAATAGCGCGGGTCAGCTCATGTTGTTTCATTTTTTTTGCGATTTGAATGCCACTGCCGCCTGGTAACATCCAGTCCAGCAACACTAAATCCGGGTAAGGTTCAACCAGTTGGTTTATCGCGGCGTCAAAATCACCGGCAATGCTGGCCTGATATCCATTCTGTTCCAGCACAAAACACAACATGTCCCGGATCGGTGCTTCATCTTCAACAATCAATATTCTTCTCGACATGGCAGTTTCCGTTATCCATTTGTTACATCAACTGTTCGCAGTATCCTGTGCAATTATGACAATTTTATGAACTCATACCCAACTATTGCGATAACAACACCACAAACAAGGCAAAAACCACAGCAGCCCTGGCCAGCCGACTGTGGTTTTGCCACTGTGATTTTGCAAAAGTGGCGACTGTAGCCCCGTTGTTACTGCTGGCTACAGGTAATTTCTTTAAACAGCGGATAACACTGGTTTTTACTGCCGGTTGCTTTTAAGCGCCACTGCAAAGTGCTGCGGTTAAATTCGATGTAAGCCGATTCATCTTCACCACACACCATTTCTGCCGACACCATGCGGTCGGAGTTCACACCGCGGGCTTCTTTACAAAATTGCGCACCATTCTCTGTGGTCAGGAAAATAGCCGCTTCCTGACCATTCACTGCATCTGGTTTGGTTGGATATTTATAAGTCACTTGCTCTGCAGCCATGGCTGTAGCACTGGCGAAACTAACCATGAACAAGGTTGTGATCAGCTTTTTCATAACATGCCTCATATTTTTTTGTTGCTCAGAAAGAAGACTTTGCAGTCCGCATGATGGGCAAAAACCAGCAAAGCTGGTGCAGCCCGACGACGCTTTTGCGCCGCAGCGCCATAGTGCAAGCGGGTACAAGACAAAAAAATGACACCTGAGTGAAGAATTAATTTAACAACAAAATAACAAGAAGAGGTGAGCAGCAGGCAGCACAAAACAACCTGCCGCTTTGATGAATTATTTATGACGAAACAAGGCTGTAACCAAAATGTCATGCAGCCACAGTACCGTAACTTCCGATTTGATTAACCCACAATTCCAAATTCGGAGAGACTGATGCAACTCAAGACTGTGTTTAAGGTATCTGCTGTCGCTATGGCCCTGGTATTAGCCGGCTGTGGTGGTGATATCAAAATTACCCCAACTGTGAACGACACCAGCGTAAATAACTCCAACAACACCACCAACAACTCAGGTGGCAGCACAGGTGGTAACGGCAGCACAGGCACCACCAACCCTTGTACCAAAAGGGGAGAAATTCAGGGTGCTTATGACGGTAAAGACTGTTCTTATTCAGCCGCCTTTGCCAGCAAGAACATTCAGATCACCGAAAACCTGACCTTTAAAGAATTAGCGAACGGCGGTGTACACGTCTTCGCCGGCGCTTTGCTTATTGGTACTGACTGTAACACCACCACAGGTTGTACTGTTGCAGCGGGTCCAACGTTAAAAGTAGAGCCAGGTGCCACTTTAGCGTTCACCAGCGGCGAATCTATTATCCGTATCGCCCGTGGCGCCAAAATTGACGCTGTCGGTACTTTTGACAAACCAATCACTTTCACATCGGCCAATGCCTTCACCCGTTTAGACGTCGTAGGTGATGGTCCGCAGTTTGCTGACTGGGGCGGTATTATCATCAACGGTTTTGGTA
>JAYRUI010000113.1:0-7574 GCA_041919175.1 Rheinheimera sp.
GCCGGACTCTGATGACAAATAAAAGATGGATACGCTGTACAACACTATTCTGCTGGGTATTTCTGATACCGGCTCTGCTGTTGCCCTCTGTGTTATATGCCAAAACAACGTTACGGGTGGGTGTGGGTTACAGTGACCAACTGAATCAAAGTACTCAGGGTTCCGCCAATAGTTTTGATGTACTGCTGAGCTACCACCTTCTGACCGAACTGGGTTATCAGGTGAATTTTGTGGTGGCACCTTATGCAAAACTCACGCAGTTGTTGCAACAGCAGAAACTGGATCTCGCCACCCGCCAGGCTGTGGCGCAGCCTTTGCTGTGGTACAGCGAACCTTATTTAGAGTTTCATAATCAGGTATTTGCACTAAAAAGCTTTACCGGCAAAGTGCCTGATCTCAGCGCCTTAACCCAATTTAAAATTGTTAGCTTTCAAAATGCCAATGTGGCGCTGGGACCGGAGTTTTCAGTAGTTGCAAATCAAGCGCCCGGTTATCAGGAAGTGTTTGATCACACTCAGGCTGTGCAAATGTTACTAAAAGGCCGCACTCAGCTGCTGGTGCTGGACCGCAATACTTTTTATCGCCGCTTAAAAGAGCTGGGGGCTGATCCGGCACAAACGCAGAGTTTTGATATTTTGCCGAAAGTGCAATATCGCATCGCCACTCGCGACCAGCAGTTGCAACAACAAGTCAACCATCTGTTATTACAGTGGAAACAATCAGGCCGGTTACAACAACTCAGGCAGCAAGCCAGAGTATCAACAGCCGATATCATAAAACTTTTGCGCACCCACCAGCTTTAAAGCATGCGGGCGAACACAAGCAACAACCATCCATAGAAATACGTTTTTTACCTTGCTAATCAAGTATTTTTGAACAATGTTTGCTGCAGGCGCTTTTACAATTTGCTGTAAAAGCGCGTTGTATTCACAGATAAAAATAAGCTCCCTGACGCGAGCCGAAGGAAACACCATGATGACCAACTTATCCATTCGCAAACGAATTCTGCTGCTGGCTATTGTGCCGGTATTATTTTTGGCTGTTGTGTTAACGGTTTTATCTATCAGCCATACCAATTCGGTAGCTGAGCTTAGCGCCGGCCAGCTGAAAGAGTCCTTGTATAACGAAAGGCGCGCGCAGCTTGATGCTTTTTTAGAACTGGCGACAACGGCAACGGCCGCCGTGGCCGATCCTGAACAGAAAAAAGCTATTTTACGCACCTTAAGGTATGAAAAAGGCCAAAACTACTTTTTTGTCTATGACAAAAGTGGGATGCAGGTGGTGAGTGCCGACAATCCGGAGCGTGAAGGAAAAAACTTTTTACAATCCAAAAGCCCGGAAGGACGCTTGTTAGTGCAGGAATATATAGCTGCCGCCAATAAAGGCGGTGATTATGTGCAATACAACTGGCCAAGAGCCGGCAGCAACACTCCGGCGCCCAAGCTGGCAAAAGCTGTGTTATTGCCAGGCACTGACTGGGTGCTGGCCACAGGTTTTTATATTGATGATTTAGAACAAACTATTCAGAGTTTACAACAACAAAGCGCTGAAGAAATACGTTCCGGCGTGATCAAGTCGGTGCTGGTGGATGCTTTGCTGGTTACGCTGATGGCAGCTTTTGGGGTGTTTTTTGCAGGCACTATCACCACCCCACTCAGTGGCGCAGTGGCTGCGATGCAGGATATTGCCAATGGTGATGGCGATTTAACCCGTCGCCTTGATAACAGTCAGGGTCACGAACTGGGCGCTTTGGCCGATGCTTTTAATGCTTTTGCCAGCAAAGTCGGCACCCTGGTGACCAATGTGCGGGGTTCTGTCACCTTGCTGAGAAACTCTGGTGTTGAGCTGGCGCAGCTGATGCAAAACACCGAAAAAGGTGTACAAACCCAACACGCTGAAAGTGATCAGGTGGCCACCGCCATGCATGAAATGGCCACTACGGCACAAGACGTGGCCAACAGTGCCAGTGGCGCCGCCCATGCCGCCAATGAAGCCACACAACAAGTGGCACGCTCTGCCCGCATTCTGGATGGCGCTATTGTGGTCATCAACAGTCTGGAGCAACAAGTAGAAAAAGGGGTGCAGGTGATTACCACTGTTGGCAGTGAATCACAAAATATCGGCGGTGTGCTGGAAGTGATTCGGGGTATTGCCGACCAAACCAACCTGCTGGCTTTAAACGCCGCCATTGAAGCAGCCCGAGCCGGTGAACAAGGCCGGGGTTTTGCCGTCGTAGCGGACGAAGTCCGCACTCTGGCAGCCCGAACCGCCAGCAGTACAGATGAAATTAATAAAATGATTGGCCGGTTACAACAAGGTGCCGGTGAAGCTGTGCAAGCCATCACCCAAATTAAAGATCAAAGCCAACACACAGTGCAGGAAGCAGGCAAAGTAGAACAGGCGCTTGGTGAAATTCAGGCGGCGGTGACCACGATAAACGACATGAACAACCAAATCGCCAGTGCTGCGGAAGAACAAACCACAGTATCGGAAACCATCAATCAGAATGTGCACCAGATAGTGCTGATAGCGCAGGAAACCGCAGCAGGCACCCAGCAGGCTTCATTAATTACCAAACAGCTTGCCAAACTGGCCACTGAGCTGGACCAACTGGTGGGCAGTTACCGCACCTGAGTGCAGCCTGCCCCAGTTTTAAAGCCACTTTAAAGGAGAGGCCTGTGCAAAGGGCCTTTCCTCAAGGCTTTACCAGCATTGCCTGAAAAGCAGTACCGGCTTTTACACATTTTTGTACATCATCTGATTGTTGTTTCATCTACAGTAGCAGCAACTGCTCAATCCTTTGCGCCGGAGACACACAGAGTATGCAAAGAACAGACTGGATAGAAGTTGCCGGAAAAGACCGTAAACGAAAAAAACTCCACTCCTTATTTTTGGTTTTTTGTTTGATGGTGCTAAGCAGCGCAGTTGGTTTGGCCCACCGCTTCAGTCTGGTCGAACAGCAGATCCTTGATGATATTGAGCATCATGCCGGCAAAATGGCCAATACACTGAATGAATCACTGGCCGAAACCTCATTGTCGCTGTCAATGCTGGCGACCCAGTTTCAGATGACCCTGCATAGTCAGGCCAAATTTGCAGCGCAACTGACACTGCAGGCTGCAACAGAAGGTAAAAAATATCAGCTGATCAACCCTCGAGAATTACAAGGGCTGACACTTGGAGATTTAACCGGCGAAGGAGAGTTGCCAGCCGAAGGCACATTGCAATGGCGGGAGATGGAAGCTGCGTTGGTATTAACACCACTATTTGAGCAGATCCGGCAACACGACGTTCAGCAGCCCTGGTTGTATTACACATCTGCCAGTGGTTTTATGTATGTATATCCTTATAGTCAGCTCGATATTAACCATCCCGTGAAAGGCAACGGGGTATTGTTTTACCGGGAAATTTTGCAAGATCCGTTTTTTAACATGGCCACACCGGCGATGAATCCTGAGCGAAAACTGATCTGGACGCCTGTTTATCAGGATCTGGCAGGCCAGGGAGACATGATCACTGTCAGCCAACCGGTATTTTTTCAGCAGCAGTTTGTTGGTGTGCTCAGTATTGATATCAGTCTGCCGCAGTTATTAACCAAACTGCAGTTTCATGAACTGAACGCGACCGAAATGTTAATGCTAACCCCGGAAGGAACGGATGTTTTTCAGCGACAACAAGTTGCAGTCAGCCAGGATCCAAGATTAAAAAATTCAGAAAACTTTATCCACGAGGGCTTTTTATATCAACCGCTCGTCCAGCTCAACAACGGTTGGCGGGTGCTGTTAAAAACGGATCGGCAGCAAATCCACTTACAGACCTTACAAAGAATGGCGTTTTCGATACTGTCGTTGTTGCTGTTAATTTGCTCAGTGGTGTTGTTGTGGAAGCTGTTGGCAAGCCTTAACAAAATCAAAAAAATGTCCGTCACCGATGGACTCACTCAGCTTTATAACCGCCGCCATTTTAATTTTGTGTTTGAGCGGGAACTGAAACAGCAACAACGCACGGGCCTGAGCTTTGGCCTTATCATGCTCGACATCGACTTTTTTAAAAAGTACAACGACCACTATGGCCATCAGGCGGGTGATCTGGTGCTGCAACAAGTCGCTTCTTGTCTGAAACACACCTTTCGTCGGCAAAGTGATGCAGTATTCAGGGTAGGTGGTGAAGAATTTTGTTTATTGATCCTGACCGATAATCCGCAACAACTCGGCAATGCCATGGAAATGTTATGTCAGGCCATCCGCACTTTGCGGTTACCCCATATTGCCAGCCCAAAGGGCACTTTAGCCATTTCTGTCGGCGGGGTCTGGTTGGAAAACAATCAACAATGGAACGCAGAACTGGCCTATAAAAGTGCGGATGAAGCTTTATATCAGGCCAAACAACAAGGCAGGGATGGCTGGCGTTTATGGGCCGGGACTGAGTCTGCTGCACACTAGCATGTCAAAGAAGTAGAATCGAAATTCTATGAATACCAGCAGCCGCACCAAGTGGTTATCAAAACACCGAATAATGGTTCAAGCAGTTCAGCCTTAACTCTGATATAGCACAACTGCCGGTTCCTTATCTGGAACCTAGTATCATGACAAATCAGCAGTTGCGGCTAAAAGTGCGGATGACGGCCCGGGCAGGCAGCAGCGGCTTTGTATTTGCCGCTGCACGCGGGGACAACCCCCTGATCACCGGCTACAACATCCAGGCGTAACTAAACTTCAGAAACACCGATCTCTGATCACGGGTTAAGTCATCCACTTCGTCATCACTAAAAGCGTTATCGCTGTAACCGGCAAAAAATAAGGTTTGTGGGTTCAGCTTATAGGAATACAACAACTGCGAACCCAGCGATTTATCCCGTGCTACCACAGTACCTGTGTTGTTCAGTGGGTTACGCTGAATATCAGAATAAATCAGCGCCAGTCGCAGGAAACTGCGTACAGAAAACTGATAACTCAAACGTAAATCGGTGAGATTTGCGGTAAAGACTTCAGCGCCTATGGCATCCAGGGTGCGGTAAGTATGGCGAGCCTGCACCTGCATATGGGCATCAACATTCCAGCGCAGCTCAGGCGCCAGCTCTAAACCATCACCCAATCTGTTATTGCGAAAATCCAGTTTGTCACCGGTTTCAGCTTCAAAAGCCAAAAACACACCGGACCATGGCTGTACTTCAGCACCGGCAGACAACAGTTTTTCGGCAAAAAGCTCAGTGTTGGCGTCTATTTGTAAGCGGCCATTGTCAAAACGGCTGCCTACTCTGTCGCGTGTTGTTGCGCCAATAAAACCATAAGATTGCTGCGCGCCCCAGAGTTGTAATTCCAGCTCAGTTTCTTTTTCCAGCAGCTCACCTGCGTCGTTATGGCTGATATCCCAGTCACCCCAAATCTGAAAACGGTTCCACCAGGCACTATCGGAAAACCATTGGTAACTGCCGCCGTTGACCAGCTTGTTGGTGTCGGTTTGTGGCTGATAACCCATATCAGCCCTAAAGCCCTGCTCCAGCCCCTGATAACGGCTGTACCAGCTCCAGTTACGGTTTTCGTGCTCGTACGCCAGATACTGAGCGCCGTCGCTAAACGCTTTGTCGCCAACTCTGAGCGCCGCTTCATCACTGAGCAAAGCTGCAAGTTCAGTGGGATACTGGCTGTCACTTCTGAGCAACTGGGCAATAAACTTATCCTGGGCTGTCCACTGGTACTTTAAATCCAGGCCATGTACATAATTGTGATAATCTTCACTCTGCCGCAAGGTGCTTACCCAGCCCAAAGACAGCTGTGGGTTCATATCAAAACGGTATCTGAGTACGGCGTTTTCACTTTTTTCGTCAAGGGTCGCGATATCCGAGCTGACATTGCCAGGCACAATAAAAGTGGTGGTTTTGTCATTGGCGGCAAAAAAAGCAAAAGATTGCTGATCGTGGCGGCCTGTCAGCTTCACCCCGGCATCAGGGGATGAGACGTTGCGGGTATAAACCAAATCCAGCGGCGAAGAGAAATAGTCGGCATTATCGAGGAAAAACGAGCGTTTTTCGTCAAAAAACAGCGCAAAAGTATCGTTGACCGACACCTGGGCTTCATCCGCTTCTACCTGCGAAAAATCCGGGTTTAAAGTCGCGTTTAAACTAATGTCCGGGGTAATGCCCCACTTCAGATCCAGGCTGGGCTCAACATTATTTTCAGTGCGCCAGTCTGATTTGTTGTCTGCGCTCACCTCTCTTTGCTGATTCGCGCCCATCACCAAAGCCGGCACCAGCGTAAAATGATTGCCTTGTTTGGCACCGGCAAAACCAGTGGCATTGGACATCTGGCAAATCCAGCACGGATCGTTGCGCTCAATTTTATTGCTGGATAAACGGTGCCGTACATCGCGCGGATAAAAACGCAGCAGCTCCAGTTTCCAGTTTTGCATGGCCAGACGGTCGTTAAAATTTAAAATACGCAGCGGAATAGCGACTTCCACCTGATAGCCTTCATCGGTGATTTTACCGGCGCTGTGCCAGATCCCATCCCAGGCGTCACTTTCCATTTTGGTGATTTCGTTTTCAATGGCATCTGCCTGCACACCAAAAGCGTTGATAAAAAACTGATACGCCAGTTTGCTGTCGTTATAGGTATCTATTTTGATACCGACATGGTCGTCATCCCAGACATTGTCTCTGTCACGGTAAAAAGCGCGGATTTGTTCAGGGTTCGGGTCTTTTGCCACAAAGCTGATATAAAAAAACTCGCCATCTTCCATCACATAAGCAGTGGTTTTTACCGGCGCTGGGGTATTTTCCGCAGGCCAGGTGTCGTAGCTCAGCTCCACGGCTTTGGCTTGTTGCCAGGCTGGCTCAGACAAATCGGCGTCCACTTTCACCGGGCTTTGGATACGGGGAATGTTAATATCGGTGCCCTGCACAGCAGTAGCCTGTACACCAGTAGTCTTTAAAGCAAAAGCCGCGAGGCAAAGTGGCAACAGTAAATTTCGCACAAACAGTGTCATCAGTTTTCCATCTTTAACAGGGTGCAATCGCCACTTGGGCAGCAATTGCAGCAACAGGGTTTTGCCCGAATCCACTTCCGGCAAAAAAATCTGGCTCACTATAAAGACGCCACACCTGCATTACAACCGAATGCGTTAAAGCTGCAAAATCTGTCGGTCAATAAAAAACCGCCTTACGGCGGCCTTTCATTAGAATAATCTAAGTTATTGATTCAAAAATAAAATCAACGCTCCCAGTAGGCTTCTTCCAGACTATCTTCTTTCTCTGGTAAACCACGGGATAACCGCGGTGCATTTTGTACCAGAATGGCGTAACTCACCCTGTTGGCATATTTACAAATCTGGGCAAAAGACGAATACGCCAGGTAAGGCAGTTCATGTTTGCTGGAAAGCGGCAGCGCATGACGGTGGTAATGGTTGGCGGCAATATCATGCAAAATGGCGGCTAAAGCACCATCACCGGCACCGTTGGTGTTTTTAATCCGCTCAGGCCCGCCTAAATAAGGGTCGATATGCGAATACACCTTCACCGGCTGTTTGCAATATTGTTTTTGCACAGGGCGGCTGAATTCATATTGGTTGTAGTCGGC
>JAYRUI010000114.1:0-7565 GCA_041919175.1 Rheinheimera sp.
CACGACAGTGACGTCACTCATGTGCTGCCTTGTGTGGTCGCAGCCCCTATTACCTACCGTATTGCCAGCCATGCCAGTGCCGAACTGATACAGTTGCTGCCGGTGGGCACTTCGGTAAAAAAAGGTCAGTTGGTGGCACAACAGGATGATATTTATCTGAGCCAGCAAATTGCGCTGATCCGCACCGATATCGAATCGGCGCGGGTGGCCAAATCTTTTGCTGCCGACGAATTTAACCGCGCCAGTATGCTGGGCAAAAAAGGCCTGGCGTCCTCAGCCGAAATGAACAAATTTAAGCTGCAGCTCGACAGCGCCAGCCTGAAAATGCAACGGCTGGAGCTGGAACTAAAACTCACCGAAGCGCGGCATAAAAGGTTAAAACACTATGCGCCTTTTGATGCGCAGGTTATCGCGGTGAACTCTGAGCCGGGCGCTCAGCTGTCCGAAGGCCAGCCAATTCTGCAGCTGATGTCAACGCAAAATAAACAGCTTGAATGTAAACTGCCGGTGCTGGCTTATCAGAATGTGGTGGCGCTCAAAGGCCACAGATTCGACTTTCATGGCAAACCACTGCAACTACGGGAAGTCAGCCAGCAGCTCGACAGCACGTCCGACAATCTGATTTTATATTTTGATCATCCGGCCAAAGACAGAAGGGACATTCTGGTGGGTTACCGCCAGGAAATTACCATGGCGGTGAAAGCCGACAATATTACCAAGGTGCCAACAGACGCCATTGAGCTGGAAGGGACCACCTACCACACCTGGCGGGTAAAAGAGAACGGCACCGTAGAACGGCTGGACGTGGATATTCTGGGCAGTACCGAACATTTTTATATAGTGCAGTCTGATATTAAACCTGGCGATCAGCTGGTGGTGCGTGGCCAGCAAGGCCTGAATAATGGTCAGAAAGTGGAGTTGATCAGCCGCGATTCGCCACCACCGCCTTAAATTCTGTTACCACCGGCAAAGCTTTGTATCTTCAAAGATCAGCAGCCCGCTGGAACAAACCACCTTCATAGACATTGCTGTTCAATTGACAGTAAAAAGCCGCGAAATCCGCGGCTTTTTTATCAATCAAGAACTAAAGCTGCAGACGGCTTAGCGCTCCAGTAACACCGGATATTTTAAATACTGTGAGTCATAAAAAGGCGAACGCTGATAAAACCAGTTCAGCCTGGCCCGACCATCTTTCTGTAGCTGCACATCGGCTTTTTCAGCTTCGGCAAATGCCTGTTTTAACTTGGGATCTGCTTTTAACTGCTGCTCAACCCAAGGGATCAAGGCATAAGTTTCAAAATATTCGGTACGTTCAAACATACCGTGGAAAAAACCCCAGCTGAAAAATGAATCCGGTGCTTCTGGTTGCAATAACGCAACAGCAAGAGCGCCCAGCGGTTGATCTGTGCTGACCCGCACAGAACCTGCCGGTAACGTTGTACTCTGCCAGCTGATATGAAAGTTTGCCCGCACGCCAAAACGGCCTTCAAATGGTTTTTCAGCAAATTTAGGCTCACTGGCCACCAGTTGCTGCAATTCCAGGGTTTTGGTGCTGCCAAGCCGGCTAATCTCCACGCCATGTAACGCCAGGCGGTCAATCACATCCTGATACTGAGGTGGGATCCAATAAGCTTTTGGCACTTCAACTTCAATGGCAGGCACTTTTTCCCAGTACACCGGCAAGTCTTTGTATTCCACCGGCTTGCCTGTCCACTTCACATAACTGCCTTTGAGAATATCACTGTGCACCAGTTCATAACTGATACCTCTAAACTGGATCAGCTCCGGCTGCTCTGCTGCTTTAAAAGCCAACACCTGCTGTTGTGGCCTGGCATTTTCATCGGCTTTTTTCGCCAGCTGCAAAGCTTTGCCTTGTTCGTTGAGCAGCTTCAGCGTTTGCTCCAGCAGTACATAAGTGCCAAGCACCCGCTGCGAATAAGGTTTTAAACTGTGATTTTCCACGAGGATGGTTGGCAAATGCCGCACATCACCATAGCCATTGGAGAACCGCGGCGTTGAGGTTGAACCCGACAACCCCTTTTTAAAATCCTGTGCGTCCAGACCAAACACCAAAGGCCCCGGAATATGACCCTGACGGCTGAGCGCCTTATCAATACTAGGGCGATACACTTGTGCCAGCCAGCTGGCACCATTCGGGCTTAAACTGGCAAAAGGCTCGTTAAAACCATAGGTAATGTCGTATTGATAGTCTTCACCGTCAGTGACATGAATATCCAGATACAAGTCTGGCTGATACTGCCTGATGGTTTTCAGCACAGCTCTGATTTCAGGGCTGTCAATTTTGGCGTAATCGCGGTTGATATTCAGATTCTGCGCCGTACTGCGCCAGCCCTGAGTGACAGGCCCACGCTGGTTCATTCTGTTATAACTGCCCCGCCTTTCGTGGGCATCTACCGACAAAATCGGAATAAATAGCAGGTCGACATTGTTCAGCAAAGCCGCTTTGTCACCCTGCACTATGTCACGCAGCAACATCAGGCCAGCATCTTTACCATCAATTTCACCACTGTGAATACCGGCCTGCACCAGCACAGTCGGCCGGCCAGAGCGTCCAACCAAATCGGGCTGGTTGCTGGCTTTGATTAACAGGATATCGCGCCCTTGCGGGCTTTGGCCTATCACTTCAAGCTTCAGCTGCGGTGAGCTTTCTACCAGCTTTTTGACATAAGCCATAGTGTCGGTGTAGTCCGGACTGTCGGTCAGACCTGTCAGTTCAGCAGGTGTCACCCAGGGATGTTGTGGTTGCAGCAGGTTTTGCGAAGCACCTTGCCATGCCATCAGCGGCGGCAAATGATCATCAGCCAGCACAGGCATCGCCAGTGCGGCAATCACAGAAAAATAAACAGCGTTCATCGGGACGTAGCGACTCCAGTACCAAATAGTTGTAAATCAAGGCCGGCTTTGCGTTGTCTGGCAAGGCCAAGGTTAAATTTGCGGATAATGTCACTGCAAGGCAAATAGTTGCGTGAACATACCAGATAAGCGCGCTGCGCTGTCAAGGCAGGTTTCGACAGATACCGAACTTTTGCTGTTGGTGTTGGCATCTGCTGCAACAGTTGATGCGCCACCACCGGATCCATCAGCACAAAATCCACTTTGCCTGACAACAAATTCTGCAGGCTGATGTAATCAGACACCGCAGTTTCCAGCGTTAATTCGCCTCTGATGGCATCAAACTCAGCCCCATAAAAATAGTTGGCGGTTACCCCCAGACGATAAGGGCGCAGTTCATCCCAGCGTTCAGGGCTAAAATCCTGCTCCACCCGCCCTATCAGTTGTTGTTTAATGTCTACCAGGGCATCGGAAAATAACCAGTCTTGTTCCAGTTCAATGGTTCTAAACCATAAAAAAGAAGCGGTATTGGCTTGTTGTGCTGCTTTGGGTACATTCTGCCATGGCATAAATTGTACTTTGGTGGCGACACCACTGCTTTGAAAAGCCTGCTGCACCAATTGTGTTAACACACCCTGTGGCTCAGCAAGTTCATCAATATAAGGTGGATAACTATCAACCACCAGTGTAAGTGGCTGCTCAGAAGCCGCAGCACTCTGCAGGCAGAGTACTGCTAATGGGATCATCCAAAAAGGCAAAGACAACAACTTCATCAGGCTCACCGATCGAAAGACAGGATGTTCAGCCTAAGGCAAGGCGGCAAAAATGTATAGCCGCCTTTGGGAAACAGACTGATTTAGCAAAGTGTCTGCTGATTTATCCGGCAACATTACCCTGCCGTCTTTAACAATCAGGTAAAAAAAGAGCCTGAAATCAGGCTCTTGTTAATGTCAGGCATCAGCTGGCCAAATGACTCAAACTTGCTGCACTCAGATCGGCGTTTTGATGCGGTACACAGAGCAATACAACAGCGGTAAAAATAACAAGGTTAAGATGGTTGCAAAACCCAAACCAAACATAATCACCACCGCCATACTGGCAAAAAAGTCATCCGCCACCAGCGGTATCATGCCGAGTATTGTGGTAATGGCAGCCATGGATACAGGCCTTACTCTGCTGACGGCAGAATGGAACACCGCATCAAAAGCTGCCCTGCCTTCACTGAGCTCAAGCCGGATCTGATCCACCAGCACTATGCCGTTTTTCACCAGCATGCCGGATAAACTTAAAAAGCCCAGCAGCGCCATAAAACCAAAAGGCACACCAATCAACACCAAACCAAGGGTGACGCCAATAATGGCCAGCGGCACACAAGCCCAAATCACCAAAGCATCCCGGCTGGAGTTAAACAGCAGCACGGTCACCACAAACATCACCAGATAACCTAAAGGCAAAGAGCCAAACAAAGCTTTTTGCGCTTTGGTCTGAGCTTCCAGCTCGCCACCCCAGCTTAAGCTGTAGCCTGTTGGCAAGGGGATAGCTTCAATCTGCGGCTTGACCCTTTTTAGTAGGTTAGCGGCAGTGTCGTTGCTTAAAATATCGTGATCAGCCATCAGCGTCAGGGTGCGCTTGCGGTCACGGCGCATAATTTGTGGATCTTCCCATACCAGCTCAAAACTGCTGACCACCTGGCTGATGGGAATATAACGGCCAATTTTTGGGCTGTAGATCTGTAAATCTTTTAAGCTGTCGACACTGCTGCGCTCATTGAGCGGTGGCCGGCTGATAATAGGCAATAAATGGGTGCCGTCACGGTAAATACCCACTGTTTTGCCACTGACATGGGTCAGCAACACATCATCAATATCCTGCTTGGTAATACCGGCACGGCGCGCCACAGCTTCGTTAAATACAGGCCGGATCACCTTCACCCGCTCACGCCAGTCATCCCGGATGTTGGTTGCGCCTGCGTCTTTTTGCATGATGGCTTTGGCTTCTTCGCCCAGGGCACGCAGCACATCCGGATCCGGCCCGCTGAACCTGGCTTCCAGTTTGGCCGCTGTTGAAGGACCCACCTCCAGCCGTTTTAATTTTTGCTGCAACCTTGGATGCTGCTGCAAAATAAAGTCACGCAGTTTCAGCATCACAGGCTCTAACTGGCTTTTATCCTGCACCCGCACTATCAGCTGGCTATAAGATGGGTAAATTTTTTCCGGCTGGTAGGTCAGCATAAAACGATCAGCGCTCCGGCCTATGGTTGCAGTCACAGCAGTTACTTCCGGCTGTTGCTGTAAAAAGGCCGATACCAGCTGGTTATCTTCCAGCGACTGACGGATATCGGTGCCGGCTGGTTGCCATAAATCCACCATAAACATCGGAGTATTGGAGGCCGGAAAAAACACCTGTTTTACTTTGGCAAAGCCCAGCACCGCCAGCACCAGCATCAATAACATGACGCTATAACTCACCACTCTGTAGCGCAGCACAAAGTTTAATAACAACCGGTAAACATCAAAAATCAGGCCACGGTACAAAGCGTCTTCCTGCGTATTACTGTCGACACTTTGCGGTTGTTTAAACAATAAACTGGCAAAAAACGGCGTCAGGGTAATAGCAGTGACCCAGCTTAATAACAGACTGATTAATAACACCCAGAACAAACTGCCGGCAAACTCCCCTGTAGCGTCACTGGAAAGACCAATAGGCGCAAAAGCAGTGACCGCAATCACAGTAGCCCCCAACAAAGGCCACTGGGTTTGCCGTACTATTTGCGATGCTGCGGTTTTCAGCGGCAAGCGTTTTTGCATGCCAATCAGAATGCCCTCAACGATAACAATAGCGTTATCGACCAGCATACCAAGTGCAATAATCAGCGCCCCCAAAGATACCCGCTGCAGCTCAATCTGCATTTGCTGCATAAAAATAAAGGTACCCAGCACTGTCAGCAGCAAAATAAGGCCAATTAAAAACCCACTTTTGAGCCCCATAAACACCAGCAGCACCAGGATCACTATCACCACGGCTTCTACCAGATTCAGGATAAAACCATCAACCGACACCTGCACTTCTGAGGGCTGGTTATACACAGTGCTGACATCCATACCCACAGGCCGGGTGTACTCAAGTTCGGCCAGACGGGCCGTTACGGCCTGCCCTACATCGACCACATTGACACCACTGCTAAATGACACGCCCAGGGTTAACGCCGGTTTGCCACCAAAACGCACTATATGAGACGGCACTTCCTGACTGGCACGATAGACCTTGGCCACATCACCGAGGTAAATCAGCTCTTTGGCCGCCGGATTACTGATAATCAGCTGCTCCAGCTCTTTGACCGACTGAAACTCACCGCTGGGGTAAATCCGCACACTGTCAGGCCCGACTCTGAGCGAGCCGGCATTGGACACCACGTTTTGGGTTTGCAATAAACTGGCAATTTGTGCCGGTGGTATGCCCAAAGAGGCCAGCCGCGAGCGGGAAATTTCAACAATCACCTGCTCCTGCTGCACACCACCCACTGACACTTTGCCAACCCCGTCCACCAGCACCAGCTCACGGCGCAGAATGTCGACATAATCACGCAGTTCATCATCGCTATAACCATCACCACTGATGGCATACAACATGCCGTACACGTCGCCAAAGTCGTCATTGACCATCGGCGGTTTGACGCCTGGCGGCAATTGTGGTGTTAAATCATGCACTTTGCGGCGTAATTCATCCCAGATTTGCTTCAGCTCTTTGCTGCGGTAAATCCCCTTTATCTCCACCATAATTTGCGAGGTACCTGCGGTGGAAATTGACGTGACATGATCAACATAAGGCAGCTGCTGAATGGCATTTTCCAGCGGATAACTGACTTCCTCTTCCACCTGCTGCGGTGAAGCGCCAGGGTAACTGGTGATCACCATGGCTTGTTTCAGGGTAAATTGCGGATCTTCGAGCTGACCCAGCCCCAGATAACTTAAAGTACCGCCAACCAGTAAAATCAGCGCCACCAGCCAGGACGAGGTGGTGTTTTTAATAAAATAATGTGCAGCATCCATCTGTTACAGCCCCCGCTCACGCTGCCAAGGCCGCACTTTTTGTCCTTGCTGCAGCTGCTGGGTGCCGGCTGTCACAACTTGCTCACCTACAGTGAGGCCGGAGCGGATTTGAATACCTTCAGCCGTCAGTTCACCTGTGGTGACAGCACGGCGCTCTACCTGCTGACTGTCCGGCAAATAAACCCAGACAAAACGCTGATTGTCTTGAAGCGCCACATCATTGGCGACAAATACCGCAGTGGCAGGCACCAACAGCGCCGCGTCCGGCTGATGGGTTAACTGGCTTAAATCTGCAATCACATTGGCTGTCATGCCGGACAGCACGTTAAATTCTTTGGGGGTTGGCATGCTAAACACCACTTTAAAGCTATTGGTGGCAGGGTCAGCTCTGGTATCCCACTCTTTAATGCTGGCGCGGTATTGGTGCGCCGGGTAAGAGTCAAAAACAACTTCTGGCTGGTAAGACACGTCTTTTTTCACCAGTGCTATCACATCTTCCGGCACCTGGATCACCACATCCACCATATCGCGCAATTGCAGCTCCAGCACTGGCTGTTGTGCCTGCACGTTTTCATGATTTTCCACTAAGGATCGTGACACTGTGCCGCTAAAAGGCGCCAGCATTTCGGTGTAACTTAAATTGGTCTGACTGGTTTTGAGGTC
>JAYRUI010000115.1:0-7534 GCA_041919175.1 Rheinheimera sp.
ATTGCCGAGCAGCGGCAGCGTTTTGGTGCTTTGGTGTTAAAACGGCAAAATATCAGTACTGCTTTAACTGGCAATGATAAAAGTCTGGCCTGGCTCGATTGGCTGCAAAAACGTGGTCTGAATATGCTGAACTGGACAGAAGCAGCAATGAATTTAAAACACCGCATCATGTTGGCGGCAAGGCTACAACCTGAGGCGCAGTGGCCGGATTGTTCGGATGCCGCTTTAATTGCAGATGCTGCCAACTGGCTTACCCCTTATCTGAGTGAAATCAATAACCTGGCGGCTTTGCAAAAACTGGATATACGTCAGCTATTGTGGCAGCGGTTAAGTTATCCGCAGCAACTGGCACTGAATAAATTGTTGCCAGCCAGCTGGCGTTCAGTATTGGGCACAGATATTACGCTGCTTTATAGCGCCGACGCAGACAGTCAGCATGGTGTCAGTATGGCCATCCGGTTACAGGAAATGTTTGGTCAGTCAGAAACACCCACTGTGGCTGATGGTGCTATTGCCGTGACTATCACTTTATTATCACCGTCGAAGCAACCGCTCCAGCGGACCCGTGATTTAGCCAGTTTCTGGCAAAACGCTTACCAGGATGTAAAAAAAGAAATGCGCGGGCGTTACCCTAAGCATTTCTGGCCGGACAATCCACTGGAAGCCATGCCAACCAATAAAACCAAAAAAGCGATGCAAAAATGACAGCAAGAAAAAGCCGGGCAAAAAAAGCCAAACCTATCCATCCACTGGTAAAAACTATTGGCTGGTTTTGCCTGAAAGCGGCGCTGGTGCTGCTGCTGACGTTATTTATTTATTTAATTTATCTCGACAGCAAAATAACCACGTTATTCTCAGGCCAGAAATGGCAGGTTCCGGCCCAGCTTTATGCGCGCGCTTTAAGTCTGGCGCCCGGCAGCCATTTGTCACAACAACAAATGCTGGATGAATTAAACCGGCTGCAATACAGCAAAGATCCCAGATTAAACGGCCCTGGCCAATATCATGTTGAAGGCAGCACCGTCACCGTGTATCGCCGAGCTTTTGATTTTCCGTCTGGCCACCAGGTGGCCACTTTACTGCATGTAGGTTTTGCCGGTGAGTTTGTACAAAGCCTCAGTACCGGCAAAGAGCGGAAAAAGCTGGCGTCGGCGCAGCTGGAGCCTCAGTTGTTACAACATCTGGTAGCCGCCGAGCAGGAAGACCGTGAATTAATTCAGCTTGCCAAAGTACCACGCACCATTAAAGACACGTTATTGCTGGTAGAAGACCGCGAGTTTTACAGCCACCACGGTGTGTCACTCTGGTCTGTGGTGCGTGCGGCCTGGGTCAATATGCTGGCTGGCAAAACTGTGCAGGGTGGCTCTACCTTAACCCAGCAGCTGGCGAAAAATATGTATACCAATCAGCAGCGTAGTTATTTACGTAAAGTGAACGAAGCTTTAATAGCGCTGGTGCTGGATTACCGCTACAGCAAAGATCAGATTTTAGAAGCCTATATCAACGAAATATCCTTAGGCCAGTTTAAAGCCAACCCTGTGCATGGCCTGGGTCTTGGCAGCAAACTGTATTTTGGTAAACCTCTGGCTGAATTGCGGCCGCATGAATATGCCTTGTTAATTGGCGTCATCAAAGGGCCATCTTTTTACGACCCACGTCGTTTTCCCAAACGCGCGGAAGACAGGCGCGACCTTATATTGGGCATGATGCGCGACCATGGTTTACTGGATGAGTCGCAGTGGCGGGCAGCAACAGACAGACCATTAGATGTGATACCGCTCGGTGAGCATTTAAAAGGCCGTTTCCCGGCTTATATCGACAAAGTGCGGCAGGAGCTGCGTAGCATTATTCAGGATAAATCCCAGCTGGAAAACGGCATCCGCGTTTTCACTTATTTAGATCCAATGGCGCAGCAAGCGGCCGAGCAGGCTGTGCTGAACCGGCTTGGCAAACTGGATAACAATATTGAAGCCGCTATGGTGGTAACCGATTACCAGCAAGGCGCACTGAAAGCCATAGTGGGCGGACGTAATACCACTTTTGCCGGTTACAACAGAGCGATTTCGGCGCAGCGGCAAATTGGCAGCATTATTAAACCTGTGGTGTATCTGACCGCCTTGATGCAGCCAGGTCGGTTCCATTTAGGCACTGTACTTGCCGACACGCCGCTGAATTTAAAAAGTGGTGGCCGCAGCTGGCAGCCAATGAACTACGACAAAAAATTCCGGGGCAATGTGCCCCTGATCCAGGCACTAAGTGAATCGTTAAATATCCCGACTGTGCGGTTGGGTCTGCAACTGGGTTTACCGGCATTGGGGCAAAGTTTACAAAAACTGGGTTTAACCCGTGAAGTGAAGTTGCAGCCTTCTTCTTTATTAGGTGCAGTAGAAATGAGCCCGCTGGAAGTGGCGCAGTTGTATCAGACCATTGCCAACAAAGGTCAGTACAAAGAGCTGGCGGCTATTTCAGCAATCACAGGCCAGTTGGGAGAACCTGTTTATCAGCGTAAGGCAAAAGCGCAAGCAAAAGTTGACGCTTCAGCCGCTTACCTGCTGCAGTATGCCATGCAACAGTCGACCCAAACCGGTACGGCGCAAAGTTTGTCACAGCAGTTTCCAAGGCAGCGCTTTGCCGGAAAAACCGGCACCTCCAGTGATTATCGTGACAGTTGGTTTACAGGATTTGATCATGAAACCGGTGTGACTGTCTGGCTGGGGCGTGATGACAATAAGGAGATTGGTTTAACCGGCGGTAGTGGTGCTTTACCTGTTTTTAGCTCGTACTTTCAACAGCTTGGAGCAAATTCTTTGTTCCGCGCTGTACCGGAAAACGTCGCTAAACAGTTTATCAGCAAGCAAAGCGGTCGCTTTGTCTCAGAATCTTGCGTTAACGTATTGTTATTACCTGTAATTTGGGGTGAAATGCCAGAACAAGCAAATTGTGATTAATTCGTCATCAAAGATATGAGTAGGTTATGTCAGCCAAACCAGAACAACATCTAAAAGTCGGTGATTGGTGGTACCTGCCACAACAGGATAAGTTGGTGAAACTCAGTGAAGCCGGTGAAATTACCGCCACTGCAGATCTGGATAATTTATGCCAGAAAGCGATGAACTATTTTATCCTCAATGCCGGTCGTTTAATTACCCGCGATGAAATCCTCGCTGATGTCTGGGGAGTGCGGGATGTGTCCGATGGTCGTATTTCCAGGGTGATCCGGGTGCTCAGGGTAGCGCTTGGTGATGACAGCCGCGAACCCAGTTATATCGAAACTATCCCAAAACGAGGCTTTCGTTTTATTGCCCCTGTTGCTGAAGTCGTCATGAATCCCGGGGCTGAATTAACTCCGGGTCAAGCGGAAGTGACAGCTGTTGCTGATCAACAAAACAGCAGCAACAAACGTGCTGCGGCATTTTGGTTCAAAGCCACAGCGTTCAGCTTTGTGTTGGCTGCTGCGCTGCTTTATCTGGGGTGGCAATTTTGGTATTTGCCCGGGCAAACCGAAAAAACTGTGCCTTTTGCGCGTTACGAACCTATCTCCAGCATGCTGGGGTTGGAATTTAACGCCGCAGTGAGCCCGGATGGCAAACATATGGTTTACAACCATTTGTTACCCGACTACGAAACCGTTGAACTGGTGCTGCAAAACCTTGAGAACGTTGAAACCCGGGTATTGCTAAGCCAAAAAGGTGTATTGTCCGGCCCAACCTGGAGCCCGGATGGGCAAAAGATTGCTTATCTGCAAAAAAACAATAGTGATCATTGTGAAATAAAAATGATGACCTTCAATGCCGAAAAAACCGCAGTGGTCGCTGATGAAGTGCTAACGTCTTGCGGCGTCCAAAGTCCGGGTGGGCGTCTAAGCTGGTCACCCGATGGTGCTTATCTGGTGTATCCCCATACGCCGGATGGTTTAAAACATACAGTGTTAATGTTATACGCTTTTGCCGGTGGTCAACAGGAGCAACTGACCACACCACCGCAAACCAGTCAGGGAGATTTTGCGGTACGTTTTTCTAAAAAAGGTGACCAACTGGCATTTATCCGCGACGATGGCGGCTCGGCCGGACAGATCTGGGTGATGGATTTAGCAAAACGTTCCAGCCGTATGCTGAAACAATTGAGTGGCAGCTATCCAATGAATATCGATTGGTATGATAACGATCGGAAAATTATTTATCCCGCCAGTAATTCAACTATTTCAGTGGTTGATGTGGGTACCGGCCACTCTGAAGTGTTGTTCAATACCTTTTCCCGTGCTGCGGATACTTTGGTAAGCCAACAAGGCAAAATTTATTCCACTATAGGACAATACCGAAAGACCAATATACTCAAAGTGCAAAACCCGTTATTGCAGCAAAATCCAACTTCAGAGCAAGTGTTCCAGTCCAGCCAGAGCGAATCTATGGCAGAAATGAACCCCATCGAAGGTGGTCCTTCAGCGGTATTAACTTCAAGATCTGGTTTGCCGCAGATTTGGTTTTATTATCCGGACGGGCGGCAAAAGCAAATCAGTAGTTTTAGCGAAGATGTTATTTCAAAAGGTATGGAGTTTTCACCGGACGGTCGTTTATTACTGGCCAATATTGGCAAAGATGTCTGGTTGTTTTCGGAAAATAAGGCCGGTGTCCGGGTGACAAAAGAAGGCCAAAGCTCACGAGACCCAAGCTGGAGCCATGATGGCAAGTTTATTTATTTTTCCAGCAGCAATAATGGCCGCTGGCAAATCGTAAAGGTCAATATTGAAACTCTAATGCAGGAAGTGTATGCAACTGATCTGGACTTTTTAAAAGAGAGCCCGGACGGACGTTACCAGATTGGCCGCCGCATTAGTGATTTACTTTATCAACTGAAGTTTACAGATGGCACTGTGGTTGAACTGCCGATAGAACATAGCCGTTTTACTCCACCACAAGCTATTTTACGTGCCGAACATTTGTATTTCAGTCAAAGGTTTCATGACAATAAAACCATTATTAAGGCTTATCATTTAAAAACTGGTCAAACCAAGGATTTAGGGTTGGAAATGAATTTTTCGCTCAAGCGTTTTTCGGTCAGTATGAATGAACAATATGTGTATTCGTTACAAGGAGCTCCCGGAGATATGGATATTGTTGAAATAAAAGTACCGTAGTTTTTTTATCATGCTTTTGTTGGTTTTTCATCAGGCACAAAACAAGCTCCTATCTATTAATAGGTTTGCTCGTTATCTGATCAACAAGGAGAATAAAATGAACAAGTTACTTTTAGTGTCGGCTATTTTGACCGTAGGCTTACTGTCTTCGGTGACCTTGGCGGCAGCGCCTGCAATGAACACTGAGCTTGCCACGCACGAGCCAGAGAAAGCAGATGAACAACCTTGGGACGAGTTTGAGTTTCCGGAGCCAATCCCTGCGCCACAGGTAGATTGCGAATTGGTAGTGCCAAAATGCGATTCAATGTATTAAACCCAAAATGGAATAAGTAAAGGCAAATAAAATCATTAACTTAAACTAGTTTCTATTAATTAGTGATTACAAAAACCTTCTCATAAATCCAGCAGTCTTTGTTGTATACTCCCCGCAGAACTTCTGCCGGGGAGGCTGCTGTGCATCTTGCCGAACCATATCTGTATTTTGCCAACTGGCGCTATGACAAAGCTGCCGGTCGTTTGGTGCTGGTTGATAGTCTGCAACAAGTGAAGCTGGAGCCCAGGCTGCATCAGCTTTTAAACTATTTCCTTGCGCATCCGATGCAGGTGATTTCCAAAGATCAGTTAATGGATGATGTCTGGCCTGAAGGCGAAGGCACTGACGCAGCCGTGATGCGCGCCGTGGCCAGTTTGCGCAAAATCCTGCAACCTGGATTAACGGGTGCTGATCCTTGTATCGAAACGTTGTCAAAACGGGGTTATCGCTGGACGCTGGCAGTTGAAGCCGAAGTGACGGCTGAGCCAGAGCCAGCGCCTGTTGTTTTGCCCATTGAAACGCTTGTGGCGCCACCTTTGTTATGGCCGGAAGCAAAAATGCATCAGAGCAGCCCAAGCTCGGTGCAGACGCAACAGATCTTGCTTGCAAAGCCACAAAGCACGCCCGGTCGTTGGCCTTTTATTTTGGCGACTGTGGTGTTGCTGATGTTGTTGTTATTTGGTGTTGCTTTGTTTTTATTAAGTGCCGGGCAACAAGCCCGCCAACCGCTGTTTAGCCAGTTGCTGAACTTTAGTGCACTCAAAGGTCAGGAGCAGTCGGCGTTATTATCTACAGACGGCACTTTGATGTTTTACCAATATCAGTTACCAGGACAAAGGAACTGGCAATGGTTGCGCCAGGATGTGAAGAATCATAAAAAAGTCGTTTCGCCCGCCACATTTACCAAAATGAGCAGCGCACTCTGGTTTGATAAAAAACACTTGTTGTTTCAGGCCAGCAAAAAAGATGAGTGTTATTTCTATCTGCAGCACATTGATTTAATTAACAAAGCACCTGAGCCGCTGCAACCTTGTGTCACAGTCACAGAGCAGGGGCTGGTTCGCGATCAACAACATTTGTATTGGCTGGGGCGGGAACCCCAAACCGGTGCGGTGCAACTTTGGCAACAGCCCCTGCAAAGCTTAAAGAGCGCTGCAACAGCCCGGTTGTTGTATCAGTTTACCGGCCAATATCGTCAGGCAACACAATTGCATTTACAGGACCAACAACTCTATCTGATTGTTGAAAAAGATTTTTACTCCAACTCTTTATTCCGCTTTGATTTAAATAACCAGTCTATGGAATGGCTGAAAGATTTTGCTTTTGTTGTCAGTGATATCAGCCCCTGGCAAGGGCAGCATTTATTATTGAGCTCGCAGGAGACCTTGCTGATATATCCGCTATCGTCAGGCAAAGTGATCCGTTTGCCCAGCTTGCAAGGTGAATTCTGGCAAGCTGACTTGATAGCAGAACGATTGCTGACGGCTTATGTTGAAGCCGGCAATAGTGATTTGAATAGCTTGGCTTTGGATAGCCATGTAGCCACAGCACAACAGCATACACCCTGGTTGCACAGCAGTAAAAACGAACAACTGCTGGCTGCAACCTCAACCCAGACGGCTTTTGTGTCGGAACGTTCCGGTAGCCAGCAGATCTGGTGGTATCAGCAGGAACAGCTCAGGCAACTGACCCATCTCTCCGGGCAACGCCAAATTCAGCAATTGGTCTGGTGGCAGCAGCGGTTGTATGCGCTGATTGACTTACAGTTGTACCAGGTGAGCCTGGATGATGGCAGTTTAACCTTGTCAGATATAGAGCGACCTGCGCGGCTGCAGGCTTGTGCCGATGTTTTATATTGGACACAGTGGACTGAAAGCGGTTGGCAGTTGTGGCGCCGCAAACAAGGCGAGGATGATGCCATGTTGCTGCCTGATGTAGTGGATGTGCGTTGTGGTCCGGCGCAGCAGCTGGTGTTGCAAAAGTCCGATTCTGCCGTTTTGCAGTTGTGGTTGCCTGGCACTGGTAAGTTTCAGCCCATTGATTTCAGAGTCGATTGGCGAAATACCCAACCGGAACAATGGTTAAAG